>JBKHGK010000127.1:0-5797 GCA_046539705.1 Candidatus Brocadiia bacterium
CCGCCACTCCCGTTTTTCCTCATCCGTCTCCTTTGCTTCTTCAAGGGTATCTCTCAGGTCCACGTAAAAATCCTTGGCCTTTTTCAGGTCCTCACGGGCCCGTTTGAACCACTCAATCGCATTTTCCCGGTATTCCTCACGTTCCTCCTGGTCAGATGAGCCCTTCATTCCCTCCAGATTGTCGCTGGCAAGATCCGCCCGCAGTTCACCTCGTTCATACAATAGATCATGAAGCTCTTCATCGCCCAGCTCGTCTTCCCCTGTGAGCTCAATATAGCGGGAATACTCATCGAGGGCTTCCAGATAGTTTTCCCTCTTATCCGAAAAGTCCCGCTGATCGGCCGCCTCCTGGCCTATCTGCCGGTACAACCGGGCCAGCATTTTTACTGACTCCAGGCGAACATCCTCCGGCAGGTCCTCCCGCTCCCGCGTGCGCTGCAGCTGGTCAACAGCCAGACTATCATACCCCCTCTCTTGCAGCCCCCGAGCAAACTCAAGGTCCTCATGAAGATCCTCCCCTTGCACCGCTGTCGACATGACAACAATTGCTGCCACTGCTATATAGCCGAGGCGCCGGATGGCACTATCACTCATTTGTGTTCCTTTCCTTCCAATTCACAGCGACACAGCTCCCGTTATTAACATAGACCGGCAAATCGCTTCTTTATCACATTATAATGCTCTGGAGAACAGTTGCAACAATCTGCAGGCCGGGCAGGTTGCTGATATCCGATCATTCCCTCCGTGTCCGACAGGACAGAGAATCGTTCCCGGTATAATAATTCCTCCAAAGCGGGCTCAGGATGTCTGCTCAGTTTCATCAGGGGCATCATCTTCATCAACTTCTCCCGGCGGTTCTTCGACCTCTTCGTGCGGGGGCCAGGTTGCCAGCTCTCCGGGGGCCGCTGCGTCCTCATCCGTTTCCCCCTGTAAAACCGATTCATCCGATGTCTCTTCATCACCCGAATCAGCCTCCCGTTTCACATCCTCAAAACCCTGATTTAGAGGCGGTAAATCATCCTCGCCGGATTTCTCGTTCTCCGGTTCTCCCATCCCAAAATTATCCTCCGCCCGGCGCCGTTTATCCACCATATCTTCGATACCATCGATGCGGTTGAGACTGGTCTGGAGCTCGTTCTTCATCTGATCCAGCACCGCCCCCACTGCATTATCAAAGGAATCAAACACGTTGGAAAGCTCGTTCTGATAACCTTTAGTAAGGGCCCGCTGAAAATCCTCCAGACGGTCAAAAACGCTCGGCATGCGTTTCTCCATTTTGTCAAGGTGCCGATCAAAGGCTCGTATTTCGGCCTCCAGTTCACTGATGCGTGTGGACAGTTCCGAAGCCCGATCGTCAAGGTTTTCCGATTGGCGTGAATTCACCTCCTGGACTCGTTTCTCGACGGCATCTGTCCGGCTGTTGACCTTCTGCATCACCGTCTCCTCGACCTGTTTGCTCAGGTCCGAGTGAGCATTCTCCAGAGAGGAGGACATCGCGTTCATCCGTTCCTCAAGCACTTCAAAGCGCTCCGCCATCTTCGCAACAGAACTGCGGACTTTTGCCTGCCGTAACAGCAGGATGATGAATATAACAAATGCCAGAACGCCCCCATACACCTGCACCAGAAATACCCAGTCGGCCGAAGCATGTGTTTCCACGAGAAAATTGATTATATTTGTCACGATCATCTCTCCTGTGAATAAAATGTGCGGAAAAAAACAACAAAGTTTGTTCGGCTCAGGGCGCGGCGCTGTTCTCTACAGCCCGCATCCACAAGGTGCAGGCTGACTGACGTTGACATTCAACCTCAACCCTGGCCCGCCATCTATAAGAACAGCCTGCAGTTGCGGTGTCGCGGGGCTGCCGGACGAGCGCCCCTGTCTGTTCTTATAGATGGCGCACTGACGACTTGTGAAATATACGGGCTAATGCAGCCTTCCGGCAAAGCCTCCATGGGATCGCAGCTATGCCCAGTTCTGCCATTTGATTTCCTGGAGCTCATTCTGTGCCTCCGCCACCTCCTTCTGGTCCACGGAGTCCAACCTCTTCGCCTGATATTCGATGATTTTGCACAGTATATCCACCAGGGTCAACGGTTCATGTCCTTCCGCCGGTTTCTCTCCCCCGGCGGCCTCCACACAACCCATCTGCCCGGCGTTGGTCCGCGACCAGTCAACGCCGGTGGAGCTGCTGAGCAACGCCTGAGCACCATCACATTTGGCCAGATCCGGCCGATCGTTGACCTCCAGCAGAATGCCGTCGTATCTGTAATCCGGATTCGTCACGGCCTCCACGGCAAAACGTCCGATCATGCGGCGGGTTTCGTCGTTCGCCCCCCCAAAAGTGTGGCTTGGATCGAAGAAAGTGCGTACGGAGTGGGCGCCGAAAAATTCCCTGGCTCTATCGCTCTCGCGTAGCCGCTTTATCTGGCCAACGTTGTTGAGATTCCTGGAATCGGCATGCTGGGTGGGACGGTTGTACAGTTCGGACTCACTCGTCTGGCGGCAATCGGGATCGAGAAAATGATGCTGACCCCGGATACAGTAAAGCAGGTCCATATCGCGGTTCTTCGCCATGCGGCTGAGCGACCCCACCGCCTCCCTGGCTCTTACGCCGTGCTCCGGCGATTTCAGCAACACCCCAAACGGCTCCCCGCCTATCGCATGAAGCAGCGCGTACGCTTTGCTGGTGCGAGCACCAACCTGAATGTAATCCCTCTCAAAGTTCAGCAGTCGACCAAAATGTCTCAGGTCCTGTTCGGACATACATTCACTGAACACGGGAAGCTGATATTCGGATCCCGCTCTGGCAAGCCAGGCAAGCCCTTCCTCTCGAGTGCCTTCAAAGACCTTGTTGGCATTTCTGTCACGATATTCCGTGCGCGGTTTCCATGCTCCTCCCCGAAAACCCATCGTGACCTGGAACGGTTCGACGATATCCTGCATCCAGCTCACGCTTCGCGCGGTAGCGAGAGTCTGCCGTTCGGATTCCACCGCACACGGCCCGGCTACCACAAAAATGTTATCTTCCTGATTGATCAGTCCCATAATACACAGCCTCTCTCTGTCCGGTCGGTTTTCCCCTATCATTCAGAACTCTTATGTTGCCACCCGTTGGTTTCATTACGACCTATATGGTAACGCAGTGCTGGTGTGCAGGAAAATGAGATGGTACAGGAAAACGGCATTGTAGCGAATCGGAAAGCTCCATGGACGTACAGCCCCCGGGAAAATGGGATCGCCAATAATTTGCGCAAAGGGGCCGGTCAACCGTAAACTAAGTGGTCATTCCCGATCGGTATCGTGCCAAATCGATCCACCCGAACACCAGTGCCGCAGCGGGAAAAGGAGGAGTTCTCGTCCTCTCTGTGCAGACATCCCATTACATGGATAAGATTGTGACTGACCGGAAACAAACCACATATGATCGTCCCGAAAACGCCCTGACCATAAGTGAGCTTACCGCTCAGCTTAAGCGCACCATAGAGGACACCTTTCAGAACATCCGGGTGGTGGGGGAGGTGTCAAGGTTCACCCGGGCCTCCTCGGGCCATATCTACCTGACTCTTAAAGACGAAGACGCCGTTTTGAAGGGGATAATCTGGCGATCACGGGCCCGGCGGATGGATTTTGACCTTGAGGACGGTTTGGAAGTAAGTGCGGAGGGAAATCTGGACGTATATCCACCACGGGGCAGCTACCAGCTGATAATCAGAGATATAGAACCCCGGGGCATGGGAGGACTGGAACTTGCATTTCGCCAGCTCGTCGAGAAACTCAAAGATGAAGGGCTTTTCCGCCCGGAGCACAAGAAGGAGCTGCCGGAGTTTCCCACGCGGATAGGGATTGTGACGAGCCCGACCGGGGCGGCCGTGCGCGATATCGTGCGCGTGATCAGCCGGCGGTGGCCCCCGGTGCGCATATATCTGCTGCCCCGACGTGTTCAGGGGGAGGGGGCGGCGGAGGAAATCGCCGGCGCTATCAGACTCCTCAACAACCGGCTGCCCGACCTTGATCTTATGATAGTCGGGCGCGGGGGAGGGAGCCTGGAGGATCTGTGGGCATTTAACGAGGAGGTGGTTGCCCGGGCGATTTTTGACAGCGATATCCCCGTTGTCAGCGCCGTGGGACATGAGGTCGACGTGTCGGTCTCCGATATGGTGGCCGACCTGCGTGTGGCCACCCCCTCGGCCGCCGGCGAAAATGTGGTTCCGGACTACCGGGAGGTGATAGGGGGACTCCAGCACATGGGGCGCCGCATGGTGCGGGCGCTGCAGAACAGAACGACCGCCGCCCGGCAGCAACTGGACGCGCTCCGGCGGAGCCATGTGCTGCGACATCCCGAGCGCCTCCTGCAGGACAGAGCACAGAAGGCGGATGAGCTCTGGAACGAGCTCGAGACGAATTTCAATCATCGGCTGGAAATGATGCGGGAAAAGATCAATTCTCTCGGTGGCCGTCTCGACGCCCTGAGCCCACTACGGGTTATGGATCGCGGATACAGCGTGGCGCTCGATTCCGGGGGAGATCTGCTGTGCTCGGTGGATCAGGTTGAGCCGGGAGATGACATTTTCACCCGAATGCAGGATGGCCGGATTCGTTCCACCGTCAGGGATGTTGAAGTTGAGAGAGAGAAATTTGCCGAAGGAGCACACCAATGAAGCACATTATCGTGCCGACTGTCATATGTCTCATCTTCTGTCTCTCGGTCAGGATCCAGGGTGCCGTTGCCCCTCCCGCCGGGGAACAGGAGGAACGCTTCCCGATAATCCGCCGAGAGGATGGAAAGGTGCGGGTTGAAGACCCCTTCAATCAGTTCAAACTGAGCCTGCCCGCTACCTACTGGGAATGCAAGACTCCGGAGGAACTGAAAGGCCAATCGGGGTCGGCCACCGGAGGATGCTCGCCCGGAGGGGGCATGCCCGAAGGCCTTCTGCTCGTGGTTCGCAATCAGGACACACGCGCCGCGGCCAGCCTGGAACTGAAAAAGGAACGATTCCGCGTGCAAGGCAAGGAGGATCTCGAAGAATATCTGGAAGAACGCCAGAGCAAGTTTATGGAAAGAGGATCGTTCGAGGTCGAAGAATCGGGCTACGAGGAGGGCGATGGCATAATCGTGCATCGGACAACACTCAGCACCACAGGGGAAGAGGCCGACCAGAAATATATACTCGTGGATTTTTTCGTGCGTCCGGAGGACCAGAAGGCCCGAGCGTACCAGCTGGTATGCATATCCACCCCGGATAATTTTGACCGCGTGGAGGATGATTTCGAGTATATCATCAACAGCTTTGAATACACCGCACCGGTCGCCGACAACTTCTTCACACCGGGAGCCTCCCCCGAAGAGCTCCCGGAAGTGGAGGAACAAACCAACCCTCTGGGCGGATGTGGGGGACAGTACTCGGGCATGTTCCTTGCCATGGTGGCGGTGTTCTTCGTCTATATGTTCTTCCGAACCCGCTCGAAAAAACGATAGTCGCCCCGCTCTCCTGCACTGTGAAGGTGAAACGAAAGTGGCCGAGGGGAAAACACTCTCCGGAGCCTGGGCAGAGTGTGAACTAACCCGCTTATTTCAAGCGCCCTCAGCGCAGGATATGCGCGGAAGGCAAAGACGGCTGTCCCGTTGTAACTATTCGGTAAAGTACGTATCAGCACGGCGACAGGCTGGAAGCACTGTGTTACGCACCGCACTGATACGCACTTTACCGAATAGTTACGTCCCGTTCATGAGCGGGATACCCCAACTGCAGGCTGTTCCTATAGATGGCGTGCTGACGGCTCGGTCGTAGACCAA
>JBKHGK010000128.1:0-5757 GCA_046539705.1 Candidatus Brocadiia bacterium
ATAATCATTTTCGTCTGGCTTTTTGACTGTGTGGAGATAATCGGATGAACACGGGACACCGGATATTGTTGTTCACTGGTGATGGCAAGGGGAAAACCACCGCTGCTGTTGGGCTGGGGCTCCGCGCATGTGGGCACGGGATGCGCGTGAAGGTGTTCCAGTTCATCAAAGCACGGGGGGACACAGGCGAAATCGCGGCTGTGGAGACGCTGCCGAATTTTGATGTGGAGCAGGTGGGCCGGGGATTCGTGAGGGGGACGGAGGGAAAAGAATTCTCACGTCATCGTCGGGCAGCTCGGGAAGGGCTGGAGGAGGTGAAATCTGCCCTCCAGTGCGGTGAATACGACGTCGTCATAATGGATGAGGTCTGTGTGGCGGTGGCAAAAGGGCTGTTGGATGAGGAGGCTGTAATGGACGTGCTTCCAGAGGGCGAGGATAACGGGGAACGTATTGTAGTGATGACCGGACGCGGGGCCACCGATGGTCTGATACAGCTGGCGGATACCGTCACCGAAATGCGTTGCGTAAAGCACGCACTGCAGGAGGGGCGTGAGGCGTTGAAAGGGGTGGAACTGTGAACTGGCCGGATACCTCAACATGTCCTGCAGATCTTTGCGTTTATGCTGCGGGCTACGCTTCCAATCGGCCCGTCGGGCCTCTCACATCTCCACCATCACCGCGCTGCTCCCTGTGCTCTGCGTATTCATAGCACAAAAGCCAAAAGCGCCGGCCTGGCCGGCGCTTTCCAAAGCGCTTCGCGCAGGCGGGAATTGACGGTGAATGCGGAGTATAATGAGGCGAAATTGACTTTGAACATACACGTGGGGGCGCTATAATCAACGGCCTGGATTCCGATCTGAAATGACCACTTCCTATCTACCGTGGAGTCAAACGTATGTCACAACAGCGAGAGTATAATCCAGACGGGATAGAAAATTACTGGCAGAAACACTGGGAAAGTTCAGAGATGTTTCGGGCGGAGGATTGTGCGGAACGGGACAAGTTTTACTGTCTGGTAATGTTCCCGTATCCCAGCGGGAAACTGCATGTGGGGCACGGCCGCAATTACATTATGGGAGACGTGGTATCACGGTACAAAATGATGCAGGGGTACAATGTTCTCTCACCGATGGGTTGGGATGCGTTTGGGCTCCCGGCTGAGAATGCGGCAATAAAGAACGATATACATCCCAGGGATTCAGTGGCGAACAACGTTAAGGCAATGAAGCGGCAGATAAAATCCCTCGGGGTGGAATATGACTGGCAGAGGGAGATCAACACGAGTGATCCCTCTTATTACAAATGGACTCAGTGGGTGTTTCTGAAGCTGCACGAGGCGGGGCTCGCCTACAGCCAGGATGCGCCGGTGAACTGGTGTCCGAGCTGTCAGACCGGGCTGGCCAATGAGGAGGTGGTGGATAGGGCCTGTGAACGATGCGGCACGGAGGTGACGGAGAAGGATCTGCCCCAGTGGTTTTTCAAGATCACCGACTACGCGGAGCCACTTCTGGAGGATCTTGATCAGCTGGACGGCTGGCCGGAAAGGGTCAGGCGCATGCAGGCGGACTGGATAGGCCGGAGCGAAGGGGCCATTATAGAATTTCCCATCGAGGGCAGGGAGGATACGCTGCAGTGTTTCACCACCCGTCCGGACACGCTGTGGGGAGCCACGTTTATGTGTCTGGCGCCGGAATACCCGGATCTGGCTGAGCTCGTTGAGGGGACCGAGTATGAGGATCCAGTTCTTGATTTCGCGGCTGATGCCGAGAGTCAGGATATCATCGAGCGTTCCGCCGAGACTGTGGACAAAGAAGGGGTTTTCACCGGTCAGTATGCCATCAACCCTGTAAACGGGGAGCGAATCCCGATATGGGTGGCGAATTACGTGCTTATCGAGTACGGAACCGGTGCTGTTATGGCGGTTCCGGCCCATGACCAGCGGGATTTTGAGTTCGCCCGGGAATACGATATCCCCATCCGACCGGTGATACAGCCCGAGGGGGAACAGCTGGACGGGGACAGCATGCAGGAGGCATACGAGGGAGCCGGGGTGATGGACAACAGCGGCCCGTTTGACGGGACGCCGAGTGAGGAGGGCATAGAGAAGGTTATCGATCATCTGGAGGAAAACGAATGGGGGGAGGCAGAGATCAGTTACCGGCTACGTGACTGGCTCATAAGCCGGCAGCGCTACTGGGGCGCACCGATTCCCATCGTGCATTGTGATGAGTGCGGGGCGGTGCCCGTCCCGGAGGATGATCTGCCGGTGCTGCTTCCTGAGGAGGTGGATTTCACTCCCACCGGAGAGAGCCCGCTCGCGCGGGTTGAGGATTTTGTCAACACAACCTGCCCGCAATGCGGCGGGGAAGCTGAGAGGGAGACCGATACCATCGCGCAGTGGCTCTGCTCATGCTGGTACTTCCTGCGTTTCGCCAGCCCGCACCGGGACGACGTCCCCTTTGATCGGGATCTGGTGGATTACTGGCTGCCGGTCGATCAATATATCGGTGGTGTGGAGCATGCTGTTCTGCATCTGCTTTATTCCCGATTCGTGGTAAAGGTGTTGCATGATCTTGATTATGTGGGTTTCTCCGAACCGTTCAACGCTCTGTTCACGCAGGGAATGATACTGAAGAACAGTTACATCTGCGACAGATGTTTTCGAATAGTCAGTGATGAGCCGTCCGTGAGCGAGCCATGTAGCTGTGATTATGAGGAGAGCGTACAGGAACGCCAGGAGCAGCAGATCGACTGTACGCCCCGGCTGGAGAAGATGAGCAAGTCCCGGGGGAACGTGGTGTCCTTCGACGAGGTAATCCAGAAGTATGGGGCGGATACGCTCCGTATGTACACCCTGGCTATAGGTCCCCCTGAAAAGGATGCGGAATGGCAGGAAGGCGGTATCGTGGGATACTGGCGCTTCCTGAACCGTCTGTGGGACGCAACCGTCTCACACGAAGGTGATTATGATTCTGTCCCCCGCCAGGGCCTGATGGCGGACGAACTGGACGGGGAGGACAGGCGCATCTTTAAGCTGACCCATTCCACGATCCGGAAAGTAACGGAGGATATAGAGGAGAGCTGGCACTTTAACACCGCCATCGCCTCGGTTATGGAGCTGTTCAACGAGGTTTCCAGCATGGATCTGCTGGACAGCTACGTGGGGACCGAGACCGAAGCGCAGATGCGGAGTTTCAACGTATACAGGTTTGCTCTGGAAAACATTCTGCTCTTGCTCTCGCCCTTTGTTCCTCATATTTCCGAGGAACTGTGGAGTCGGATGGAGAACCCACCGAGTATATTTGAGCAGGAATGGCCCGAGTTTGATCCGGACGCGGCCACATTTGACGAGGTTGAACTCCCCGTGCAGGTGAATGGTCGGGTGAGGGACAAGATGATGGCCCCGCGGGATGCCGATGAGGATCAGTTGCGCGAAATGGCTCTTGATCTGGACGGGGTCAAGAAATATGTCCGGGATAAGGAGATAGCGAAAGTGATTGTGGTGCCGGAGCAGATAGTGAACGTGGTTGTGGAATGATATGAACAGAGATACCGCTGGTCAGAAATTCGAGTCCATATTTGGTATGGGCGGTCCCCTGCGATGCGCAAGAGCCCCCGGCCGGGTGAATCTCATAGGTGAACACACCGATTACAATGGTGGGTTTGTCCTACCGATGGCCATTGACCGGGATGTGCGGTTCTATTTTCGCGAGAACCCCGGTGGAAAAGTGCGTGTGTGGTCGGAGGAGTGTGAACAGGCCGATGAGTTTGCGCTCGATGCCCCGGGCTACCGTTCGGACGCCGGGTGGGCCAATTACATCCGCGGGGTGGCGAGCGTTTTCCAGGATGCCGGGTATGAGCTGCGTCCGGTGGAGGGTTTCCTCACCGGCAACGTGCCGATTGGCTCGGGCCTGAGCTCGTCGGCGGCACTGGAGGTGGCCTCGGCCCTTGCGCTGTGTCGCGAGGCGGCGGAGGGGGATATGGAGGGGGCGGAGCTGGCCCGTCTGTGCCAGCGTGCGGAAAACGAGTTCGTGGGTGTCAACTGCGGGATAATGGACCAGTTCGTCAGCGTTCACGCCGAGGAGGAAAGAGCCGTTCTGATTGATTGTCGCTCCCTTGACTACAGGCTTCTGCCCGTTGATAACTCCAGAGTGCATATAGTCGTCTGCAATACCATGGTGGATCACGAGCTCGGGAGTTCGGCGTATAATGAACGTCGTGCGACATGTGAGGCGGCCGCCAGGGCCTTGAATCAGGTATGCGAAGATGACGTTACGCAGCTGCGAGATGTGAGTATGCGGGAGCTGGACTCGTGCAAACATGCTCTGAGTGATCTCCAGTACAGACGGGCCAGGCACGTGGTGGCCGAAAATGAGCGGGCCAGTGCTGCTGTGAGAGCCCTGGAGGGCGGGGATTATCCAGGATTCGGGCAACTTATGGACGCGTCGCATGATAGTCTCCGGGATGATTATGAGGTCAGCTGTGACGAACTTGACTGTATGGTCACGATAGCACGCAGGCAGGAGGGCTGCTACGGGGCCAGGATGACAGGGGCGGGATTCGGAGGATGCACTGTGAATCTGGTGAAGCGGGAAGCGGCGGCCGCTTTCATGCGTAAAGTGGAGCAACGGTATGAGGAGGAGACGGGCATTGGACCGGAAATATACGAGTTCAGGGCCTGCGCTGGAGCTACCGTCGATTAGGCCCTGTCTGAGAATGCGGTCGTCGGACCGAGAGCGAGCGAATATGTGGCTGATACGGACACAACCAGCGGTGAATTGGCATCGTTCGGGACGAGGCCTGGCATGTCAGAGGAAGTCTGATGTGCGCTGGATGGGGCCGTTTCCCGAGCCGGTTACGAACCGGTTATTATTGCGTTACTATGAACTGTCGGATGTTCCATAAGATTATCTTAAAGCACTGAGGAGTTACGAATGCGATTTTTCCGGAAGAAAAAAGCAGTTCCAGACGGCGTTTTTGTGAAGTGTAAGGGCTGTGATGAAATGGTTTACCGCAAAAACGTCGAGGAGCTCTTCCAGGTGTGTCCGGAGTGCAACTACCATTTTCGTATCGGTGCACGGGACAGAATCCGTATACATGCAGATGAGGACTCCTTCGAGGAGTTTGACGGGGATCTGAGCACAGCGGATCCCCTCCACTTTGAGGGGGCAAAGGTCTATGAGAACCAGATTGAATCGGACAGGGAAAAGACGGGACTGAAGGAAGCGATTGTGTGCGGGTGCTGTACCGTGCAGGGGCGGCGGGTTGTGATGGCAGCGATGGATTTTGGTTTCAGGGGCGGAAGTATGGGATGTGTGGTGGGGGAGAAGGTGGCCCGAGCTGCTGAAGTTGCCCGGGAGGAGTCATTGCCGCTGGTGACCTTTTCCAGTTCCGGTGGGGCCCGCATGCAGGAGGGCGCCCTGAGTCTGATGCAGATGGCCAAAACATGCGCGGCACTTGAGCGTCTGGCCGAGGCAAAAGTGCCCTATCTCAGTGTGATGGCCCACCCAACGACGGGCGGAGTTACGGCAAGCTGGGCATCGATGGGGGACGTGATAATAGCTGAGCCGAAAGCTCTCATAGGATTTGCCGGCAGGCGAGTGATAGAACAAACGATCAAGGAGGAACTGCCGGATGATTTTCAGACGGCAGAGTTTCTGCTGGAGCATGGTTTTCTGGACATGATAGTGGAACGGAAGGATCTCACCGATGCCATTGCGTCGGTGCTGGGCTATTTATCAACCTCCTGATGGTCGG
>JBKHGK010000129.1:0-5756 GCA_046539705.1 Candidatus Brocadiia bacterium
TTTCACGAGTCGTCAGTGCGCCATCTATAGGAACAGACAAGGGCGCTCGTCCCGCCGCCGCGGGACACCCCAACTGCAGATACGACACGCATTATTCTCCCTCAGTTCGCCCCAGCATGCCCCCCTGCATATCGACCAGTATCACCCGGCATGGCAGATCATTATCAACCCGATGCACCAGGGCCAGGCGCACTTTTTCAGCCAGGGCATCCCCAAGAGATCGGCTCGGCCCGAGGGGTAGCGTCTCAAAAAGCCCTTCCGTCGTGGTGTGCTCTCCCGCGTCGATGCCGAGCTGATCCGCCAGCCGTGAGACAATAGGCACCGCGGAGGGGGAGCGCGATGAGTGCGTATCCCAGTGTCCCTCGGCAAGTTTGGCCATTTTTCCCGGATGCCCCACGGCGGTAAAGGCGTCAAAATCTCCCTCCGAGAGACGATCGAGCATATAACCCCACTCGTTGCTCACGGGTATGATTTCGTCCTCGCTTACGTTGAGGATGTCCTTCGCCGCTCGTTCGCCCACATGCCCGGGCACCAGTACGGGGCTGTGAATTCCGGAGGCCTCGGCCACCTGTAACCCACAAACCAGGGACTGACGCAGAGCCGGACAGCTGAACGGCCTCACCCGTCCCGTCGTGCCGAGGATACTGATCCCGCCCTCAATACCCAGACGCGGGTTAAAGGTCTCCCCGGCCAGCCGTTCTCCCTCCGGCACACTTATCTTCACCACCAGGCCCCTGTCCGTCAGTTCTCGCAGAGCCCGTCGGATCATCCGCCGGGGCACGGGATTGATCGCCGCTTCGCCCGGATCCACCTGCAGCCCCGGCCGTGTCACCGTGCCCACTCCCCTGCCGCCTTCAAACCTGATATTCTCCCCTCGCCCCCACCGGACCTCCGCCAGGACCAGGACCCCATCGGTCACATCAGGATCATCGCCGGCATCCTTGATCACCCCGGCCTCCGCTTTTCCCTCCCCCCTGACCGCCGTTCGCTCCAGCGGTAATTCAACCACGCTATCGTCGGGCAGACTGACCCGCACGAGCTCCGGTTCCGACTCCTGCAACAGAGTCAGAAGGGCTCCCCTGGCCGCCGCCGCGGCACAGGTGCCGGTCGTGTATCCACCTCGTTTCATGGTTTCTCACCGCCTGGAACGTCTCATCAGCGAAAATATTCAGTGTGGCACATTCAAAGCCATCTGTAAGAACAGCCTGCAGTTGCGGTGTCCCGCGTCCGCAGGACGAGCGTCTTTGTCTGTTCTTACAGCTGGCGCACTGACGACTCGTGAAATATACTGGCTATTCCTCCTCAAGCTGATCGGCTATGATATCGGCCGGTATGAGGTCCACCAATCGCATACGTGCCTCCCGGACCGTCAGCGGAAGACCCTCTATTGGCACACCATCCTCGTTCTTCATCTCATGCAGCAGACGGCTGATATAGGGGAGCCGGAGACTGGCTTCCTCGACCATCCGGTGATCGGTAAAGATCTCCTCTGAAGGTCCCTCCCTCATAACCCTGCCGTTGTTCAACACGTAAATGCGATCGGTGAAAAGCGGCAGCAGATCGACCGAATGAGTGGCCAGGACCACGGTTATACCCCGCTCGGCATTGAGCGAATGCAGAAGATGCAACATCTCATCCTCTCCGGCGGGATCCAGCCCCGCCGTGGGTTCATCCAGTATCAATATGGACGGTCGCATGGCAAGCACCCCCGCCATGCATACACGTTTTCTTTCGCCGAAACTCAGATGATGTATTGCCCTTTCTCGCAGATGGATCCCTCCCACCGCATCAAGCGCCTCCTCCACCCGTCCCTGAACCTCCTCTTCATCCAGTTCCAGATTCCGGGGGCCGAAGGCGACGTCTTCTCCGACCGTAGGGGCAAAGAGCTGATCATTGGGATCCTGCAGAACCAGTCCAGCCCGCTGATAAAGTTCCGCTCCGGGTATTTCATCCACATTCCGGCCTCCCATCATCACCTCTCCAACATCCGCATGCAAAACGTTCATCAGAATCTTAAGAAGGGTCGTCTTGCCGCTCCCGTTTGACGCCAGGATGGCCACGAACTCGCCATCGGCCACCCGGAAATCGACTTCGGTGAGCGCCTCAGTACCCTCCTGATAGGTAAAGGTCAGACCGCGAGTTTCCAGTGCTGGTGGGACATCCTCAGACATCATGTAACCAGTAAATGAGAGAGAACGAAAAAACCGGTAATACAGGCGGGCGCAACAATCAGCACAGCTATCTGTCCCCGCGACATTGGATCGAGATGTCCGGCGGGGAGCTTCCCCCGGTAAGCCCTGCACTGCATCGCTTCATGTGTGCGCTGAGCCTGGTCCATAGATCGGGTCAGGACGGCACCGGCAACCATACCCATGGAGTTCAGCGCACGTCGACAGGAGGAGAATCCGAGCCGTATTCGCGCTGCCGCCATAGCATCCGCAGCATGGCCGAGCAACGCAAAGATGTATCTGTACATCAACATCGCCACCTCGACCAGCGTTCTGGGACAGTATGCCCACCGCAAAACGGCAAACACCCGATGTGCCGGCGTGGTCATCGACAGCAGAAGCATGGTGCTCACTGCTCCGAGAACTCGTGTGGCAATAAGGAGACCTTCCCATGCGCCCTCCCTGGTAGCAACCAGCTCCGACCCCATCAGCGGAAACCTCCACCATGCCTCTCCGGCCACGAAAAAGGGGCGAATGATACATATAACCGCGGCAATGGCCAATGCCGGCACAAACCGGATCGCAATCACCCTGATCCGCACGCCCAGCACATACATGGTCATTATAGCTCCGCCGGCAACAGTAAGAGGTGGCCCCACATGCCCCGAGAGCACCACTCCCAGGAGCAACGTCAGAGCAGAGAGAACTTTTATGCGGGGGTCAAGCCGCGAAAGCACGTTCTCCCGCAACGTGAAATAATCCGAGAAAAGATCGAAGCTATGCCGATGCATCGGCATCGCCTCCCACCTGTTCCACAAACAGAACACGATAATAATAGCCCACCAGACATCCTCCCACCGCTCCGGCGAGCAGAAAGACCAGGAGCAGCAGATCGCCCTCGATATTGATCAATGATTCCCGTGCAGGCCGACCGGCCTCTTCCGCCATCTCCTCTATGACCACATGATCCACCCCCGCCCAGCTTTCTTCTCCCCCATGATGGTGTCCCTCTCCTTCATCTTCTTCGTGATTCCCCTCCGAGCCGGGTTCTTCATGGTGCTCATGCTCGTGGCTGTGGTCATGTGCCGTGTTTTCCCCGTGGGCCATCGCCGTCCGCGAGCTCACCCCACCAAACATCATTATCATCCCTAACACAGCCGCCAGCACATATCCAGTATTACATCCTTGCATGATCAGTCTCCCAGTATACGATATCTTACAGCCCGAACGAGTCGAGATCCCTCACTTGCCCGCGGGGGGGAACTCAAGCGCCCCGCGCCTGCGAGCCTCTCCTGTGCAACGTCCCAGCCATCAATCACACCTTCTCAAACCTCCACCACAACTCCATTTCTTCTCCATTACGTCTCTGCTTCTTTGCTATTCTCCTCCAGCAGATCAGGACGCCGTGCATCAACGAATTTATAGGCTCCCGCCGAGAGAAACCCTTCCAGCACTCCGAGCGGGATCTGTGTGGGCACAAAAGCCGCCAGAACGATTCCAAACATCACGATCATCGACCGATCCCCGTGCAACGCCGCGCCGAACTGCAGGGCGGTGGTTGCATAGGCCATCCAATCAGCCACCAACCCCGCCGCAAAGGCTCCCACAACCGCGGACAAGCCCACCTTCTGGCTGAGCTTCCATACCGCCCATGCTGAGAGAGCACCCACGACCCCCATGGACACCAGATTCGCCCCCAGAGTGGTCAGGCCTCCATGAGCCAGGAAAAGCGCCTGAAGGCCCAGAGAGATCGCCGCCACCACGATGGCGGGCCCCGGACCTATCAGCACAACGGCAAGCCCTATGCCGGTGGGATGCGAACATGTGCCGGCGATAGGCACGGGAATGGGCATACATGATATCACGAACACCCCGGCACCAACCATGGCGATAAAAGCCTTGCTGACGGGATTTCGCCGGCTTTTCTGTTTTATCCGATAGATTCCCCAGCCCAGGAATGGAGCGGCGAGAATATACCATATTATCGCCCACCCGGCCGGCAGTATGCCCTCGGCTATATGCATCGCCGCAGCCTGACGGGACACAACAACAAATAATACGGTCGACAGAAGCACTATCACGCTGATTTTTCCGCGTCTCATTCTCTTTCTCCAACCTCAGTATTCTCCAGTTCCCACATCATAACTTCGCGCATAAACCGATAGTATGCCGCGCCCACTGCTATGGCAAACCCGGGCAGACCATCGAAAATCCCAAGCTGCAACAGATACTTTTTCAGGAAATTCCCGGGAGGCTTCAGCAACATACTCACAGGAGACCATTCACGCCCCTCTGAATGCCGCGCAACGGCAGCAAGCCAGGCAAATTTTGTCGACGTCGCAACCATGTCCCGCATCCCGCGTGGATAGCTGTAATGCAGGATGTCGCCCTCGACCTGTTTTACCGGTCCGGCAGGATCCACCCTCGGATGCGGTTCCTCCCCTTCCACCCCCCCGGATTCCCGGTGCCAGAGCCGAACTTTGGGCTGCGGGTACCATCCGGAATGCGTAATCCAGCGACCCATAAAATGCGTCTTTCGGGGGAAGGCAAATCCGGCGCACTTCTCGCACTCTCCCGACTCAAACGCGGCCTCGATTTCCGAGTACGCCTCCGACGTCAGTCGTTCATCCGCATCAAGCCACATTATCCACGGATAAGATGTCTGCTGCGCGGCAAATCGAGTCTGACCCACATGCCCCTCAAATTCATGTTCGATCACCCGATCCGCAATCCCACGCGCAATTTCCACAGTTGAATCATCACTGTAGGAATCAACCACCAGCACCTCATCCGCCCACCGGAGGCCGTCCAGGCACTCCTGGATATTATCCTCTTCATTATAGGTGATGACGAACGCTGATATTTTATGACCGTTTATCATTGTCTTCTCTCATTTATACCAGTCATAAACTGATTTTCCCTCTCAATGCTCCGCTGGGGCTTTTTAATCCTGCGCTACCCCCTTTGCCCGGAGCCTGCGCACAACGTATGACAGGCCTCCTGCCTGTCCTGCTATAGATTACTATGGTGTCGTCGCTAAGCCCTCTCTCACCCAGTGCCGCGAGCAGTCGGCCGAAACAGTCGTCCACCTGGCTCACACACGCCACATTCCCCCCCACCATACCCGGCGGACATAATCCTCCGAACTATCATCGGCAAGCACGCAAACGACGTTTGGCCTGGATTGCGCCATATAACTGTCCTCACGTGTCTCACTCTGTGGTAGGTACATGGCAAACGATCGACAAGGGTATTGTCAGTTTCTGGAGAGAGATGTCAAGTCCTTCCACTCGCGTTCACTGTGATTCCCCCCGAACTGCCCGCGGCATAATACCCCTGAGCCGACAGGATCAACTGTCGTGAACCACCAACCACCACGAATCGTGTAAAAGGGGGCCGGGAAGCGCAGGATCGAAAACGGGACTTACACTGATACAGCCACCTCACGAGGTTCAAGAATGGTGCCGCCCGGTCACGCCCCCTCCCACAATGGATCGAGACGGACATTGCTCTGCATTATGCAACCCAAACATAGACCAAATACAATCGCCAAATCACCGAGCAGGATCACAACAAAGCGCCCCCTAA
>JBKHGK010000130.1:0-5751 GCA_046539705.1 Candidatus Brocadiia bacterium
AGGGTGTCCGCCTTACGTACCGCCAGCCGAGCGGACCTCATCGTCCCGTGTGGCCGGGGGCTCAGGAGCCCGCGCATTGTTCTTTGGCGGTCATCATAAGCTCCAGCAGGGCGCGCTGGGCATGGAGCCGGTTCTCCGCCTGGTCCCAGACGGCGGAGGCGGGGCCTTCCATCACCTCGTCCGTGATCTCGTTACCCCTGTAGGCGGGCAGGCAGTGCATCACGATGCAGTCCGGGGCGGCCAGTGATAGGAGCTCGGAATCGATGCAGAATCCACTGAGATCCTGGAGACGCTGATCGGCTTCGCCCTCCTGCCCCATGCTGACCCAGGTGTCGGTGTAGAGAACATGCGCCCCCCGGGCGGCTTCCCTCGGTGATCGGATCTGAGTTATTTCCCCATCGTTCTCAGCGGCGCACTCACCCACGAGTTCCAGGAAGTGCTGCTCGAACTGGTATCCGGCCGGCGCCGCTATGCGGAATTCGGCTCCGAGCATCACACAGGCGGTGGCCAGGGATCGGGCCACGTTATTGGCATCCCCCACATACGAGACCGTGACCTCGGAGAGATCCTTGAACCTCTCCTCAACGGTCATCACGTCCGCGAGTGCCTGACAGGGATGGGCCCTGTTACTGAGAGCATTTATCACCGGCACATCGGAGAATTCGGCGAGTTCCTCCACCATCGCATGTTCGTAGACGCGGGCCGATATAGCATCCACATACCGGGCCATAACCCGTGCTCCATCTTTGACGGGTTCTCGTTTCCCCAGATTGACGTCGCTTTTGCTCAGATACAGCGACGCCCCCCCGAGCTGAGTCATCGCCACTTCGAAAGAGACGCGTGTGCGCATTGAGGATTTCTCAAACAGCAGTGCCAGCGTTCTGTCCGCCAGCGTGTGTTTCAGGGTGCCTTCCTGTTTCAGAAGAGCCTTCATACGGTGCGCGTAGTCCAGGACGTCCTTCAGATCCTCCGTGGACCAGTCAAGCAGGGTTAAAAGATGTTTTTGATGCACGTTTACCTCCTTTACCGGACTCAGCGGTGAGACCCGGATCACAGTTCATTATCCTCGAGCTTTTCCAGGGCTTCTTCCAGAACCTCCAATCCGGCATCAACGACCTGCCGGGGCACATTCAGAGCGGGAAGCATACGCAGAACGGTCTCGTGGGTGCAGTTTATTCTCACCCGGCGATTCAGGCAGTATTCAAAGACCGCGGTGCCGGGGCGGTTGAGCTCAACTCCAATCATCATTCCCCGTCCCCGCACTTCGTCTATTACGTCGAACCTCTGTTCCATGGCCCGGAGACGCTGGAAGATGTAGTCGGACATCGTCTTCCCGGTTTCAAGCAGATTGTCCTCCTCGATGGTATCGAACACCGCGCAGGAGGCTGCACAGGCCAGCGGGTTTCCCCCGAACGTGGAGGCGTGGGTGCCGGGTTCCAGGCTTTCGGCGACCTCCGGGCGGGCCACGAAGGCGCCGATGGGAAAGCCCCCGCCCAGGGCCTTGGCAAGAGCCATAATGTCCGGCTCGATGCCGGCGTGCTGATACCCGAACCACCGGCAGGTTCGCCCCACGCCGGTCTGCACCTCGTCGACGATCAGCAGGGCATCATTCTCATCGCAAAGCTCCCGCAGTTCCCGGAGATACTCGTCGTCGGCCACGTGTATCCCGCCCTCTCCCTGTATGGGTTCCAGCATGACGGCGGCCGTTTCCTCATCCATGGCGCTCCGGACGGCATCTATATCGTTGAAGGGGACGTGTTCGAAGCCGGGCAGGAGCGGCAGGTATCCCCTGTGATATTTGTCCTGACCGGTTGCCGTAATGGAGGCGAAGGTGCGGCCATGGAACGAATTACGCATCGTTATAACTTTATAACGCCCCTGTTCTTCCCCGTGCAGGCGGGCCAGTTTTATAGCTCCTTCCACCGCTTCGGTGCCGCTGTTGCAGAAAAAACAGCGTCCGCCGAACGATTTCTGGCTCACCTTCTCCCCCAGCAGCCCCTGGGGGGCGTTATAGAACGTGTTATCCACATGGATCAGCCGCCCGGCCTGGCGCTGGATTCCCGAGACCACATTCGGATGACAGTGCCCGACCGTGGTGGTGCCCCATCCGGGCATGAGGTCGATATACCGATTATCGTCCGCATCCCATGCATAAGACCCCTCCGCATGGACGAACGCAACGGGATTTCGGCCGTAGTTACCAATAACATACTGGTCGAACTTTGCCTTAATCTGTTCGAAGGTAAGCTGTGTCATTTATTGAACCTCACTCGAAAAGCGCCTCGACGAACGCATCCGCATCGAATGGAGCCAGATCGGTGGCGTCCTGTCCGAGACCGATGAACTTCACGGGGATATCAATCTGGTCGCGCATACCGAAGACTATTCCACCTTTGGCGGTTCCGTCAAGTTTTGCCAGTATAATGCCCGTTACATCAAGGGTTTCGTCAAAACGTTTGGCCTGGCTTATTCCGTTCTGTCCGGTGGTGGCATCCAGGGTAAGGAGCGTTTCGTGGGGGGCCTCGGGGATTTTCTTGGCGATAACGCGCGAAATTTTCTCAAGCTCCTCCATCAGGTTCCGGCGGGTATGGACCCGGCCGGCGGTGTCCACGATGAGCACGTCGTAGTCGCCGTTCATCGCCTTGTCCGTGGCATCGAAGGCCACCGCGGCCGGATCACCCGTTTCGTTTTTCACGATGTCGGCATCGGTTTCTCCGGCCCAGATGTTGAGCTGTTCCACGGCACCGGCTCTGAACGTATCACTGGCGGCCAGCAGAACTTTCTGCCCGTCCTCCCTGAGCTTATGGGCGAGTTTGCCGATACTTGTCGTTTTGCCCGATCCATTCACACCGGCGACAAGTATGATGCCCAGCTCATTGTCCGGAAGCTGCAGTTCGCTATCCCACTTCCCGAGCTCGGATTTCATGCGTTCTTTGAGGAAAGGCATGACCTCTTCCGACTCCGTTATTTCTCCCTCCCGGTATTTCTCCCTGAGTTCCTCGCAGAGCCGCATAACGGTGCGGGGCCCGATGTCAGCGAGATATAACTGCTCCTCAACCTCCTCGATCAGCTCCTCGTCCAGGCTTCGGCCAGCGGTAAGGATCGACTTCAGCCCTCCCGTAATCCGGTCGTGTGTCTTTTTCAGCCCGGATTTGAGCTTGCCGAAAAACCCGGTTGATTCATCCTCGCTCGCTTTTTCCTCCTTCTGAGGCGGAGATTCGGGGCTCTGTTCCTCGGGGGTGTCCTCTTTATTCTTTTTCCAGAATCTCATTGGATTCTCCGGTCTTTCTCTATCAGATTGTCTATTTTCTCACGTTCGTACCGGGATCAAGTGGGGATGCGGGCCGCTTGCTCGGGTCAGCTCTGATCCTCTCCGACGGGCATCGGAGTTCCCTCACGGTAGCGGCGTGCCCGGGCACGCAGATCCACCACGGCGGCCATTGGAACTGTCTCCTGTCCGACGTGAATGTGGGGTTTGGGGTCGCCATGAAAATCGCTTCCGCCGGTCACCACAAGATCCAGTTTGCGTGCGGTATCCAGCCACCAGGCTTCCTGTTCGGGGGAGTGACTCGGGTAATGGACCTCTATTCCGTCCAGCCCCGCCTCCTCCAGTTCATTGACCGACTCGCGCAGATCATCCGTGGCCCCGGGATGTGCCAGCACGGCCGCGCCGCCGACCTCATGGATGAGCCGCACGGCCTCGGCAGGAGTGAGTCTTTCCTTCGGCACGTAAGCCGGACCTCCTTCGTCCAGGAACCTGTCAAAGGCCTCTCTCACATCTTTCACCGTGCCCTGTCGGACCAGTTCCTGAGCCACGTGCACCCGCCCGGGACTTCCGTCCGAGGCGTGATCCAGTATGGTGGAGGGGTCAAGTTCCACGCCCAGTTCCCGGAGCCTGGCGGCTATCTTTTCTATGCGATCCTCCCGGACCTCTTTGAAATGATCGAGCCGTTCCAGCAGGTAGGGATCGGTTTCGTCCACGAAATATCCCAGCAGATGCAGCTCATACTCCTCGCTCCCGCTGTCACCGTGCGAATAGGCGGTCAGTTCCACCCCCGGAACGAGTTTCAGATCATGCATCTCGCACTCAGCCCGGGCCTCCCTGATCCCGGAGACCGAGTCGTGGTCGGTCAGTGCCACCGCGGCGAGGCCTTTCCGCGCTGCTCGTCGTATCAGTTCGGCAGGTTCCAGGGAACCGTCGGAGCAATCAGAGTGCGTGTGCAGATCGACCTTCTGCATCGGGTCGGGAGCAATATCGGCCAGAGGGAGGGGGGGAAAAGAGCGGGGCTGCTCAATCTCGGTCGGTTCTCCCTCCCGCTCGTCGGTGGCGGCGGAGGTGCTGTAGATCTTATCCAGGACGCCGTTCACAAACATCGGGGAGTTCTCGGTGCTGAATTTTTTGGCCATCTCAATGGCCTCGTTTATCGCCACCCTCGGTGGTGTGTCATCCTGATGGAGAAGCTCGTAAACCCCGATCCGCAGGACATTCCGGTCGACCGTTGGCATACGGTCGAGCCGCCAGTTCTCGGCCGTCGCCTGGATCAGCTCGTCCAGCTCTTCCCGGGCCTCGAGGACTCCATCGATGAGGTGCCGGCCGAACTCCGGTATCTCCATCATATCCTGGGTCTCTGCCAGCGCGGAGAGCCTGTCTTCAGTAAGTTCCCCGCGGACGTCGCGGAGATACAGCGCTTTGAGTGCGAATTCTCTTCCTGAAGTCCGTTTCCTCAAGGTCTCGCTGCTTTCCCGTAATGCAGGGTAGTGGAGATGAGCTCGTTGGGTCAGCATAACAACTGAATGGACGGCACTGGTGGGCGTTCCCGGCTGATCCCGCTTTTCTCGAGCGCCGTCAGTGCTGCAGCTGCGATGGAACCAAACGCGTATGTATCCTTGGTCCGTGAGAAATGTGGGTCATATCCTGTGCAACAGGTCCACCATTTCGATGGCCGATTCTGCGGCTTCGGCCCCCCTGTTTCCGGTTCGGCCGCCCGCCCGATCCACCGCCTGCTCGACCGTATCGGTGGTCACCACCCCAAAAACCACGGGCACACCGCTGTCCATTCCCGCTTTCCCCACACCTCTGGCGGCCTCAGATGCCACGAACTCAAAATGCGGCGTCTCGCCTCGTATAACGGTTCCCAGACAGATAACGGCGTCGAATTTGCCGGATCCGGCCAGCTTCTGAGCGGTGACGGGGATTTCGAAACTCCCGGGGACCCGGAACAGTTCAATGTCCTCTTTCACCGCACCATGGCGAATCAGACAATCCAGGGCACCGTCGATCAGGCGACTGGAGACGATCTCATTGTAACGCGCGGCCACGAGTGCAAAACTCCTGCCTTCCGCGTTCAGTTGTCCTTCGTGCGTTTGTATGTCATTCATGGGATATTTCTCCACATCATCATGGTTGGGATAAGGAACCCGTTACTATATAATAGCAGTTTGCGGTTTGCAAACGCGTATGAGCGCCGAACCCGGGGGCGGGAAACAACGGACGGACGGCCGAGAATAATCCCGGCACGCGGCAAGAGCAGGTGGGAGGCCCCCGATCAAAGTCACAGTTGTCACTGGACCTGTTTGGGCCCATAATGTATTCGGTCCAGGGGAGAATCCGCGAAATGCACCACAGTCGATACCCGGGACCCATGCGCACCGGTTCTCCCCCCCAGAGGGCCTCAGCACCCGGCTCTGTCTGAAAACGCGGATCTGCATTAGCCTGCATGTAGAAGTCCCACTTCGCACGTGCGGTCGGCG
>JBKHGK010000131.1:0-5684 GCA_046539705.1 Candidatus Brocadiia bacterium
TCACCGGGAGATCATCATTCTTCGGTCGGGGAAAATCACCCTCCGCCGCATCGCCACCGAGGCCACCAGCCCGAAACCCGCGAAGGTGCTCACCAGCGAGGACCCCCCGTAACTGATAAGCGGCAGCGTGAGGCCGGTAATGGGAGCAAGACGCAGAGATATGCCCATGTGAAGCAGCGACTGAAACCCAAAAACCATGAGCACACCGCAGATCACCAGCCGCCCGAACCGGTCGGGCGTGCGCCATATTTCCCTCACGATAAGATAGATCATCATCAGGTAAAAGAGGATGATCGAGGCGGTGCGCACAAATCCCCACTCCTCGGCGATGACCGGAAAAATAAAATCGGTGTGTCTCTCCGGTATGCGGCGAAGCTGATTGAGAAGCCCCGTCCCCCAGCCCTGCCCCTCAAATCCACCACCGGCTATGGCCAGCGTGGCCTGCCGGGCGTTGTAGGACGCAGCGGAATGAGATTCGGCGTCCGGCTGGACGAACGTAAGCACTCTTTCCCTCTGATAATCCTTAATGACCCCCGGCGTATACCATGCCGCGCCACACACCGCTATGCCGAGCAGCACGAGTACAAGCAGATTTCGCACCGGCACCCGACCGACATACGCAATGCCCAGAAAGGCGGGCAAAAAAAGCAGAGAAGTGCCCAGATCCGGCTGCTGAACGATCAGAAACATCGGTATCAGCGTCAGCACCAGGGGAAGCACCAGATCCCGCAGGCGATCCAGCCGTTCCCGATAGGTGAAATAGGTGGCCACTGTCAGAACAGTGATATATTTCATCGGCTCAGAGGGCTGCACATTGATCGGCCCCAGACTATACCATCGCCGGGCCTGGTTGATGGTCACGCCAAATACCGGCAGCAACAGCAGCGAGGCAATCCCCATGGTATACAGCCAGATGGCCAGCCCGGCCAGATGACGGTAATCAATAAGAGCCACGAGGAAAAAGATACAGACCCCGGCTCCGCCAAACATCAGATGCCGGACAGCAAGCCCCGCAGAATGGGCGCTCCATACAAACAGACCCCCGACCCCCACAAGCAAAAGCGCTGCACAGAACAGCACCCAGGGACACTGCCGGAGTTCAAACGGACCAGTTATTGCGGTAATCAGTTTGCGCATATCCCCCATGATAACCCCTCAGGCAACTTCAATAAAAGAGGTCGGGGCAAAGGCATCCATTGACTATCCCGTATATTTCACGAGTCGTCAGTGCGCCATATATAAGAACAGACAAGGGCGCTCGTGTTCTTACACCGCAACCGCAGGCTGTTCTTATAGATGGCGTGCTGACGGCTCGGTCCCGCGAGTGCGGGACCAAACCGGAGTCGCCGGTACTGTTAAAAACACCCTGTTGTTATAAGCTTGTCTTTAAAGTTGGGATTATTGTTCGGTGATATTGGTTTTAGAATAATTAAGCTTTGAGGTTTATGAAATATGCGGGCTATCAGACGTAGCAATAGGAAACCAGAAATTCACCACAAAGACGGCCGGCACAATTGCCCCCCATGACGGCTGTCACTCTATTAACTCTGCGCCGTCGCCCGGGCGACAGAAATACACCTCCGCCTGTCCGTCCATATCCGGATGTCTCTCGCAGTAGCGTCTCAGTATATCCCCCCTGAGGTCATCGGCCGGTGATTCCCCCATTATGCCGATGCTGCAACCGCGGAATCCTGCACCGCTGAATCGCGCACCGAGCACTCCATCGGTGCCGTCCAACACCTCAAAAGCGCTTCGAAGATATGCGTTGCCGCATTCGTAGTTCTCGACCGAACTCCAGCCGGATTGTGTGACAAGCCGACCAAAACGGGCCAGATCCCCCTCCTTCCACGCCCGGATGCCGTCGTGCACCCGCTGCTGTTCGCCAAAATAATGCGCCGCACGACGACGCAGTCGGTCCGGTAGTGCCTCGCGGTGCTCAAGATACACCTTGCGTGGCACCTCCCGTAAAAGCGTTCGGCCCCCGTGCTCAATATCCGCGTTCTCCAGCAGAATACCCGCCGCCTCACGGCACTCATCAACCCGCCTGTTGTAATCCGTACCACTGAGCTGGCGGGTGAGCCCGCTATACAGCACCACCACGTGCAGGGCCTCATCACCACCATAGGGATAAAGCTCCGCCTCCTCGCTCCGACAGTCCAGATGCATCAGGTGGCGCCTCCGACTCAACAGGATACTCGACTGGTCGAGCAGACCGTTGTTGAGCCCGATGTAGTCGTTCTCAATCCTTCGATCCAGTTCGATGTTTTCCCAGCGACCCCGTTCCAGGTCATTGGCCTCCTCGAGGGCCATCAGATACGCGACGCCAACGGCCGCAGAAGAGCTCAACCCCCCTACGTTCTCGCGACCACTCACAAGACCGTAAAATCCGCGCGACAGGCCGCATTCCTGCTGGAGCGCCCATGCGGCTCCCCGCAGATAATCCGCCCAGTCCCCCGGTGGATCCTCGGGAATCTCATCCAGCCTGAACTGCACTGTGCCCTCAAAATTGTGGCTATCGATCCGCACGACCGGCTCAGTGCACGGGATAAAGGCCAGGTGCAGCGCCTCGTCCAGCGCCATGCCCGTCACCTCGCCCAGCTGATGATCCACATGAGCACCAAGCGGACACACCCGGTAGGGGCTGCGCACGACTTTCATGTTCCCGGTGGATTCCCCGGCTCTCCTGGCCGCTTCGGACTTCAGGGTTTCTATGTCTCTGCTTTGCATGATGGTGAACTCAATTCTGATTATCGGATGGCGACGTCCAGAAACTACCAGCCGCCGGCGGCGGGCAACTGATCAATCATCCTTCATCTTCTCCCCATCGGAGATCTCCTCCGGCAGAACACATCCGGCCCCCAGCCTGTGTTCGATGGGCGAATCCAGCTCCAGCTTGAGAAGCGCCACCTTCGCCAGCCGATCCGGACAGCGTCGGGGAAGCTCAGAGACCACCAGACGGTCGGCCTCCTGAGTGAACGGAAGTTCACGATCCTCTCCAACCAGTGAGACGCTCTTCACCCCGTTACGGATTCCGCCAATGGCCAGTTCTCGTCCGGGCCAGCGGGAACACCAGTAATAGGCGGTGTTGCCCCGCGCGGTGAAACCGCCGGTCGGCATCCAATCGGTATCCTCCTGGCATCGGGAGACGTCGCCGTAAACCGCTTCTCCGTATTTGTCGAGCCACTTCCCCACCATTGTCAGCCGCTCGGCAGCCTCCCCCGGCACCGATCCCTCAGCGGTGGGACCGATGTTGAGCAGCAGATTGCCGCCCCCCGCCGTGGCGGTCCGGAGCATCTCAATCACCTCACGCACCGAGCGCCAGTCATCGGCCGGCGTGGGCTGGTATCCCCAGGAACCGTTGAAGGTCATGCAGGCCTCCCAGGCGCGACCCTCCTCCTCCGCACTGACATCTTCTTCCGGCGTGCCAAAATCCGCGGGCAGTTTGGCACGATTGTTCACAATGATATGTGGTTGCAACTCCCTCACCCGATCAATCATCCTGCGGCTCTCCCACGCCTCAGCATCGGGAAGAGGCCACGATACGTCGAACCAGAGAATATCAATCTTCCCGTAATTGCTCATCAGCTCCTCGACGCAGCCATGGGTGAAGTCCACGAACCGCCGTCGGGCGTCCTCATCTTTAAGGCATCGGGCTCCGTCCGGATGATGCCAGTCCATAAGTGAATAGTAGAACCCGATCTTCAGATCGTATTCGCGGCACGCATCCACATACTCCTGCACCAGATCCCGTCCCGGACCGCGCTGGACGGCGTTGTAATCGGTCATGTCGCTATCCCACAGACAGAACCCTTCGTGGTGTTTGGTTGTCATCACCATGTATTTCTGGCCGGCCTTACTGGCGAGGCGGGCCCATTCGCGCATGGGCCGAGGTCTGGGATCCCAGCTGTCCGCCAGATTCTCGTATTCCTCCACCGGTATCCTCTCCCGGTTCATGGCCCACTCATGACGCTCCAGCAGGGAGTAAAGCCCCCAGTGAACGAACATGCCGAAACGGGCCCGGTGCCACCATCGCATCCTGCGTCTGCGCTGTTCCTCGTCCGTCTGCTCCGGCGTCATATCCTCCTGCATCTGCTCTCCCTCACTCTTTGCCTCTGTCACTGGATTGCCTCCCCGAATAAAGTTCAGCTGGTACCTTATGTCATCCTGAATTGTTGTGGGCTCCCGCGGGACTGTGCCCGTAATCTATTAGAAACCAGACGCCATAACAAGTAACCGGGGAACAGCGTGGGCGACGATGCAGCAGATGAGATGAACTTCCCCCTCCCGACGAAAACTCCCCCAATTGCAGCTTGTGATTGACGCTGAACGGTCCTTTGTGTATAAGGCATGAGCTGTCAGGACAATCTCACAGAGGAGAATACTATGGCGAACAAAGATACAGTAATACTGGCATATTCAGGCGGGCTCGACACATCAGTGGCGGTCCGGTGGATACAGGAGACCTACGACCTCGACGTAATTACCCTCACGATCGATATGGGCACCCAGAAGAACCTGGAGACCGCCCGCCAAAAGGCCCTGAGGGTGGGTGCCGTGAAAGCGCTCGTGGTGGACGCCTGCGACACTTTTGTGGATTATTTCTGCTGGCCCGCCCTGCAGGCCGGTGCGGTGTATGAGAACGTATACCCGCTGGCCACCGCCCTGGGCCGCCCCCTGATCGCCAAACTGATGGTGGACACCGCACGGGATCACGATGCGGTGGCGATCGCTCACGGGTGTACCGGCAAGGGCAACGACCAGGTGCGATTTGACGTGGCCACCCGCACACTCGCACCGGATCTGGACATAATCGCCCCGGCTCGGGAATGGGACATGACCCGGGAGGATGAAATACAGTATGCAAAAGACCATGACATCGATATAGAAATCACCTCCGAAAGCCCGTATTCAACCGACGAAAATATCTGGGGGCGCAGCATTGAATGCGGCGTGCTGGAAGACCCGTGGGCCGAACCCCCTGCCGATGCCTATGAATGGACCGTTGACCCCGCTGAGGCCCCCGACGAACCGAGATACGTGGAAATCGAGTTCGAACAGGGCGTCCCGGTGGCTCTGGATGGCGAGCAGATGGACGGCACCGATCTCATAGCACGTCTCAATGACATCGCCGGCGCCCATGGAGTCGGACGCCTGGATCATGTGGAAAATCGCCTGGTGGGAATCAAAAGCCGGGAAATATACGAAGCACCGGCAGCCGTGGTGCTGCATGAAGCCCACCGGGTGCTGGAGGGCCTCACCCTCACCCGCCCGGCCATGAGGTTCAAGGAACAGGTCGCCCAGCAGTATGCCGACGTGGTTTATGATGGCCTGTGGTACAGCGGCTTTCACCAGGATCTGCGCTCCTACGTGCAATCCAGCCAGAGAACCGTCACCGGCACCGCGCGCATGAAACTTTACCGCGGAAACGTGACCAAAGCCGGTGTCAAAAGCCCGCTGAGCCTCTACAGCAAACAGCTGGCCACCTATGACGAGGACGATGCGTTTGAACATCAGGCGGCCATCGGCTTCATCAAGCTGCACGGACTCCCGAGCGAGACCCAGGCACGCATGCAGGAGGATTCGTTCCGTCCCGCCCCTCTGCGTCCACGAGTTATGCCGCCCGAACTCAAACCGGAATAACCCGTATATTTCACGAGTCGTCAGTGCGCCAGATATGAGAACAG
>JBKHGK010000132.1:0-5683 GCA_046539705.1 Candidatus Brocadiia bacterium
GCTGAAGTTGCTTTTAGAATAATTAACGTTTGAGGTTTGTAAAATATGCGGGCTAGCCCCAAAACAAGCGGGTAATCAGTGATCGGTAAGCTGTGATCAGTAAAAACGAAAATCTCAAGCCGAACTGCCTGTCATCGGCTTTTCACCCGAAACGCTCGCAACTTCCGACTGACGGTTGTAGTAAACGGTTGAGTGCGCACCGATTACCGATGACAGATCACCGATCACCCTTGTTTGGGGGCTAGCTTTCCATCCCCGTCTCATCAATCTCCGCGCCACTGACCATCACCGTCAGTTTACCGGCGAGATCTTCATTTTCGATCCTCGCCGTGGCGACCCCCTCCCGGGTCCGCACCGTCAGCCAGGGAGCTTTCATATTTTCCCAGTCCACAAGGGGGAGCAGGGGTACACGGAGCGTGCCTTTGACCGGGCAGAGCAGCAGTTCTCCGTCGATGCGGTTCAGCTTCAACCCGGCGGCCGCCATCGATGCCCCGACCACGGTGGCTCCCCGCGGGTGGAAACTCAAATCATTCTGCGGCGTTGAATCCTGGTAAAGGGCGGCATCCGGCTGACTCCCCATCAGCAGTTGATAGTCCCAGCAGCGTTCCGCATTATTCAGCATATCCATCTCCAGGTAGGCCGCCACATAGTCCCTCCACAGATTCTGGGAGAACCACACCGTCTCGTCGGATCGACCGGTATGGCTGTTTCCGTAGCGGCTCCGCGTCCGCTCTTCCGCCGTGGCGATGTCCCGCGCAAGGCGCCCCCTGTTCCACCGCGGCATCTTGATATTGGCCATAAACAGATAGAGCAGACCATTGGAGGTGTAGATGGAGCAGTCATCCCACCCTTCCAGCTCACCTTCCGGAAGTTCATCTCCGGACCACGGGTCCACCAATCCCCGGGTCGTTCGATCAAGGGTAAGCGCAAAATGGTCTTTCACCCAGGCTTTCTCGTTCAGTTTCTTGACGCTTTTGGCGGTAAAAGCCTTCCACCGTTCCGCATCTCCTTCATCCTCACAGACCTCATCTTCAAGCTCCGCCAGGGCCCACAGAGCCGCCTGCGCTTTAACGGCCAGGTAGGTCTGTTCTCGCCCGTATTGAAGCGCGGGGCAGGCATCGTCCACCGTATTGGCCGTCCCCGTGTCCGGAAATCCGGATCCGGTGGTGTCGCTGGCTATGATAAACTCCGCCAGTCGACGACAGAGGGGGAGCAGTTCTTTTGCCAGGGATAGCTCGCCGGTAAAAAAGGTCCTGGCCGCCAGCATCAACAGATAGTCGGCATTCGCCTCCACCTCCATATCATGAGGATAACCCTGCTCTCCGATCACGTAATTCTTCCCCATATCGTGACGGAGAAATGCTGTATCCTTCCAGTCGCCGCCGTACTTTTCCTGGCCGTCCTCCTCACACTCGGCCCATTCCCGCAGCTGCATGTCCAGAAGTTCCGGCCACAGCGCCAGATAGGCAACGGCGACATTGTACTCCACATCAACCGACGAATGGTTGTACCGGTTGCCCTCCCATACGCTGAACCATTCACCGTCCCGGTGTCTGGTCCACCAGGTGTTCGCAAGGTAGGAGTGCATGGCAAGCGCCGACATATTGGAGGTGGCCCGCCCCAGGGACCAGTCCTCAAATAGAGAATCCACAAAGTCACATTGGGGCTCTATTTCCTCCGCGTTCTTCCATGACCAGGACGCGAGTTTATCCTCGGACGAAAAGAACTCCCGGTATTTGAAAGAGCTTGATTCACCTTTCACCTCAAGGGCGGATTCCTCGACCCAGCAGGTCCACAGCATATCCAGAGATGCCTCGTCCTGCCCCCCGAAATCAAACGGCAGGGCTATGCGGCCCGGCCCCTCAACATCTCCATTCCGGCAGCGGACGGTACAGTCGACCGGAAAGCTGCGTCGTCCCTCCCCTTCCCCGTCAGGGCCGCGCTCCCGCTCACTTGTGGAGATAAACCGATAGGAAAACCCGTCCTCTGCCTCACCAAATCTGATGCCATCCCCCCCGAGATCAAAGAGCAGAACTCCGCTCTGCAGGGGCTTTGCCGGGCTGCTTCCCCGCCACCGATGCACGCGTCTGACGGTCAGATCGACGTAATAGACCGGAGCGGTCGAAAGCCTCTGCTGACGAGGATAGAACGGGGCCCTGACTGTGAGCTCAACCTCAGCCGCCAGCTCCGGTTCCACCCCCCGGTATGTCAACGATGTGATGGTGTTGTCATGTTCAAGATGCGAAAAAACGGCCGCCTCATCGGTGAAGGGCAGACTGAGCACCCTTCCGTCGGGTGTTCTTATTCCGGCCACAAGGCTCAACGCCTGCTCCCTGAACTCGCCGAACGCATTCTGATACAGCGTGTTATCGGCCGGGCTGAAGATGAGATTGAACCGGCTCCCCAGCGTCGCCGCACAGTCGGATATAACTTGCATAACCTGGTCCCTTCAGAAAAAAGGAATCACATCGGCGAATTGTACGCCTGAACCTATCATACAGTCAAACATGCAATCCAGAGTTTTACTTGACCGTGCGGGCAGCGGTATACTGCCAGAGCTATTTGTTATGGATGCGGACCAGAAGATGTGAACCGTTAGACAATGAGTGTTTCGTGCCCAGATATCATCCGGCAAAACTCAGATTGGCGGCCGCGGCAGGGATTATGTTTCTGCTCCAGACTGCCGTGATACACAGAATCTCGCTGTCCTGGGGCCGCCCCGATCTTATCTGTCTTCTCGGGGGTTTCCTGGCACTGAGGATGCGCGTCGACCGGGGAGTCTGGTGGCTTATGGGCCTGGGTTTCCTCCGTGATATGGGATCGGCCGGCCCCCCGGGAATCAGCATGCTGGCCTTTCTCCCCGCCCTGGCCGCCATTGTCGGCATCCGCAACCGCTTTTTCCGCGGGGATCCGATGGATATCCTTCTGGTCTTCCTTTTTATTCTCATTTTCTCGGTCACCGAAGGAACTCTTGTCCTGCTGCTGACATCGGGATATCATCTATCGTCCATGCTGCAGACCGGGCTTGGACAGAGTTTTCTCAGCGCGGCTATAGCATATCCGCTGTTTTTCATTTTCGATTCAACGGGAATAATGAGGAAGGAGCCGAACAGGGTATGATCTCTGGCCGCCTTCTTTCGAAACGAGGTAACCAATGACGGAACAATTGACACAGAAGCTGCAGTCCGGATCGGCGATCATCGGTGTAATCGGCCTCGGCTATGTCGGCCTGCCCATCTGCCGTGCTTTCACCCGACAGGGATTCAACGTAATTGGTTTCGATATCGACGAGGATAAAATTCGCAAACTCTCGGCCGCCCAATCGTATATACAGCACATCCCCGATTCGGAACTCGAACAGATGCTGGACTCGGGTTTTGTCCCAACCGCCGATTTCGACCGGCTCACTGAACCCGAGGCCGTCCTGATCTGTGTCCCCACCCCCCTGGACGAACACCGCGAGCCGGATACCAGCTACATTGAACAGACCGCCGAATCAATAAGCATGCGGCTCCAGCCGGCCCAGCTCATCGTGCTGGAAAGCACGACCTATCCGGGAACCAGCCGGGAGGTGATGACCCCGATACTCGAGTCAAGCGGACTGGCCGCGGGCGAGGATTTTTTCGTGGGCTACTCGCCCGAACGAGAGGACCCCGGTAATCCCGATCATACCATGGAAAAGCTCCCGAAAGTGGTCGGAGGACTCACCGATACGTGCCTCGAACTCACACGGACACTGTACGATCAGGTCGTCGCGGAAACCGTGCCTGTCTCCTCGCTCGAGACGGCGGAGGCCACAAAGCTGCTGGAAAATATTTACCGATCCACCAATATCGCTCTGGTGAATGAGTTGAAAACCCTCTTCACCGCGATGGATATCGACGTGTTCGAGGTCATACGAGCGGCCAGCACCAAACCGTTCGGGTTCCAGGCCTTTTACCCGGGACCGGGCCTCGGAGGGCACTGCATCCCCATCGACCCGTTCTACCTGAGCTGGCGGGCCCGCGAGTTCGACCAGCCCGCCCGGTTCATACACCTGGCCGGCGAAATTAACACCTCAATGCCCGAATACGTCATCAGCCGGGTAACCGAAGCCCTCAACTCCCGAAAAAAGGCGGTCAATGGCTCGCGCATCCTTCTGATCGGAGTCGCCTATAAACCCGACGTCGACGATATCCGCGAATCACCGGCCTTCCGGCTCATGCAGCTGCTTGAGAAACGAGGAGCCGAGGTCAACTACCATGACCCGCATGTGCCCCGCCTCACTCCCACCCGGGACTATGATTTCCGCAAAAAATCCATTGGACTCAACGCCGATACGGTCCATGACCACGACCTCACACTGGTCTGCACCGACCATACCGATGTCGACTATGAACTGATCCGTGATTCTTCCGATCTCGTGGTGGACACCCGGAACGTGTATGCGGATGCCGGAGTGCGGAACGGGAAGATTTTCAAGGCATAAACTCCACCCCGCCCGCACCGGCATCGCGTCTGACCGTCTTAACCACCATTGAGGAGGCGAATTTATGATATCCGATGAGCTTTCCGGCCGACATATCCTCGTCACGAGCGGCCCCACACGCGCCGATATTGACGCGGTCCGCTACATCACTAACCGATCTACCGGCCGGCTGGGCCGCCGGATAAGCAAAGAAGCCCTCCGCAGAGGAGCCAGAGTAACGATGATAGCCGGGCAGGGCAGCCTGACCCCCGACCCCACTGCTCTCCCGGAACAGGAACGGGAGAGGCTGCGCATTGTACCCATCACAACCGTGGACGAACTGCTGAAGACGCTGAAATCTGAACTGACCGGCGATGTTCGATTCTCAGCCGTCATTCACGCCATGGCCGTGCTGGACTATGTGCCGGAGAGAACCGAACAGAGAAAGGTCCGCTCCGGTCAGGAAAGCTGGACACTGAAACTGGTGAAAACCCCCAAAGTTATCCAGAGGATAAAAGATTGGGCCCCCGATACGTATCTGATCGGATTCAAACTCGAGGTCGACGCCACCCGCGACCGACTGCTCGACAGTGCAAGAGGCCTCATCGACAGAACGGGCGCAGACGCGATCGTCGCCAATGATCTGGCCCGGATCACCGAAAAAAACCACCCGGCGATCGTTGTCGATAACCACGGGGACATCCTGGCCCGTCCCCGGACCAAACGGGAGATTGCTATCGCCCTCTGCCGGATTACAGGGACGAACACCTGCGGGCCGGCAAGGTAGGGTGCTCCGGAAACGACCGGATACCGGGGCTGATGCCCTTCCGCCGACGCCGCCTCGCCGGTGTTCAATGCCCATTTGGATGTGCCTGGCCCCCGTCTTTACCCCGCAACTGCTATCAATCTTTTTCAAGAGGAACCGAATCGGAATTATCATTGGCATACATGTGAATCCCCTTGCCGAGCTGACGAAACTGGGAAATGTCCGAATAAACGCACAGCGACCAGAATCTGAAAAACCCTTACTGCAAATTCCTCTCTATCGATCACAGTTGCCACTTCTGGAATGTGTCCTGTAGAATGTGCCGTCTATCGATAGTCATTCGTGCACTTCGTTGTGTCTTTTGTCCGAAAAGGCCGTGGAATATACAACTCACCCGTCCGGACAGATCAGGGATGGTTAAGCGGTTGAGCATAATTACCCCAGGGTTTCCTGTAGTTATCTGGCCCGCT
>JBKHGK010000133.1:0-5623 GCA_046539705.1 Candidatus Brocadiia bacterium
CCATGGCGCCAATGCCCCTTTTGGGGGCAGAATGTTGTGGAGCTGCCCGCCGATTGCTATAATCTGCACCCAAGCGTACAGAGACTCTTACCGGGCTCAGAAGATATGAAAAGAAACGAACTTATCAGGCGGCTCAAGGATGTGGCCTATATCGAAGGGGACTTCACCCTGCGATCCGGCCGGAAAAGCCATTATCTGATCGACAAATACGAGTTCGAAACGCGCCCCGCGCTGTTGCGGGAACTGGCCTCTGAGCTGGCCGATCTGTTGCCCGAAGGGGCTGACAGACTGGCCGGGGTCGAGCTGGGCGGGGTACCGCTGGTCACCGCCGTGGCGCTGGAGACGGATATGGAATACGTAATCGTCCGCAAGGGCGAGAAAGGCCACGGTCTGGACCGGCCCTATGAGGGACAGATGGAGTCCGGAGAGCATGTGGCATTGATTGAGGACATTGCGACGACCGGCGGGGCGGCGATCGAAGCCGCCCGGAAACTGCTGGATTCCGGGGCCGACCGCGTCACCCTGCTGGTAGTGGTGGATCGGCAGGAAGGCGCCGGCGAGGCATTCGCGAACGAAGGTCTACCATACCGGGCGCTTTTCACACGCGAATCTCTTGGTATCGAGGCGGATTAAACAATGAGTAACGAGAGCTCACAGAACCCCGAACAACTGTACAGATCACCCTTTGTCACCCGATGGGCCAGCCGGGAGATGCAGGAGTTGTGGAGTGACGAGCACAAGTTCCGCCTCTGGCGGCGCCTCTGGATCGCCCTTGCCGAATCCCAGAAGGAGCTGGGGCTGGACATCTCGGAGGAGGCGCTCTCGCAGATGCGAGATACCCGCGATGAGCTGAACCTGGAGGTCGCCAGGGAATACGAGCGCGAGCTGCGGCACGACGTAATGGCTCAGGTACATGCCTGGGGCGACCAGTGTCCGGCCGCCAGGGGTATCATCCACCTGGGGGCGACGAGCTGTTTTGTCGCGGATAACGCCGACCTGATCCGCATACGTGAGGCGCTGCAGCTACTGCTTTCACCTCTGGCGGCCGCGTGCCGGCAGCTCGCGGCCTTTGCCCGACAGTTCGCGGAGGTTCCCTGTCTGGGGTTCACCCATTTCCAGCCGGCCCAGCTGACCACCGTCGGCAAGCGGGCCTGTCTCTGGCTGCAGGACCTGATGGAGGACCTGAAGGAGATAGCGGAACTGGCGGAGGAGATGCCGTTCCGGGGTCCGAAAGGGACCACCGGCACGCAGGCCAGCTACCTGAAGCTGTTCGATGGCGACGAGGAGAAGGTGAAACAACTGGAGAGGATGGTGACGGAGAAGATGGGGTTCTCCCGGCCGTTCCCGGTGACCGGTCAGACCTATCCGCGTAAGTTTGACTACAAAGTTCTCCGGACGCTCTCAAGCCTCGGGCTCACCCTTCACAAGATGGCCGTGGATGTGCGGCTTCTGGCCAACATGAAGGAGGTGGAGGAGCCTTTCGGCAAGAAACAGGTGGGGTCCTCCGCTATGGCCTACAAGCGCAATCCCATGCGCTGTGAGAGGATGACCTCCCTCAGCCGATTCCTCATTAACAACGCGCAGAACGCCGCTTTCACCGGGGCCGACCAGTGGCTGGAACGCACGCTCGACGATTCGGCGAACCGGCGCCTCTCGCTGGCAGAAGGGTTCCTGGCCGCCGATTCGGTATCTCGGCTGGCCTCCAATATATCGGACGGGCTCGTGGTGAACGAGGAGGTGGTCAGAGAACGGGTCAAATCCGAACTCCCCTTCATGGCGACCGAAAACATCCTGATGGAAGCGGTGAAGGCCGGCGGCGACCGCCAGGAGCTGCACGAGAGGATCCGGGAACACTCGATGGCGGCCGCCCGCAGAGTCAAACAGGATGGTGCGGACAACGATCTGCTGGAGCGAATTGCCGGAGACGAGGCTTTTGAGGATATACATGACCGCCTGGAGGATATCGTCAGTCCGGAGGCCTTCACCGGACGCGCGGCCGAACAGACCCGCAGTTTCATCAACGATCACGTGGAACCGGAACTGGAAAAATATCACGGCCCCGCCGATGAGGATGTGGCCGATGAGCTGAGGGTGTGACGTAGAGAAGAAATAGAGAAAAAATAGAGAAGAAATCACGTTCGGGGCGGGCTTTTACGTCTTATGTGTCCTTTAGTCTTTTCCGAAAGCCCGAGACAACACTACTAACAGCTGCAGCGGGAGATGACCATGAAAATCATTATACGTGCGGGCGGCACCGGTACACGGCTCTGGCCACTGAGCCGATCGAACAGACCCAAACAGTTCCTGCCGCTTTTCGAGGGTAAAAGCTGCGTGCAGATGGCATATCACCGTTTCACTGATGCAGGCCTGGCGGAGCCGGAGGACATCTATGTGTCAATCGGACGGCAGAACCTGCAGCTGGCCCAGGACCAGCTGCCGGAACTGCGGGACGATAATTTCATCGTGGAGCCCGCCAAACGGGATACCGCGGCGGCCATCGGGCTCGAAACGGTGGTCGCAGCCGAAGGCGACCCCGATGTGACAATTGCCAGCCTCGGCAGTGACCATTACGTGGAACAGCCGGATGAGTTCGTCAATGTCCTCAGATCCGCCGACACGTTTCTGGAGGACAAACCGGGATACCTGGGCGCAATCGCCTGCCGTCCCACGCGGGTCGAAACGGGCTACGGCCATATAAAGAAAGGCAGCGAACTGGGGGCATACGCCGATACGGAGGTCTTTGAGGTCGCGGAGTTCACCGAAAAACCCGATTACCCCACCGCCCAAGAATACACCGAGAGCGGGCAGTACCTGTGGAACGCCAACTTCTTCGTCTGGAAATCCGGCACCGTGATGTCGATGTTCGAGGAGCTGGAGCCGGAGATGCACAGCAAATTCACCCGCCTGCTGCGGGCCAGGCGGGAGGGGGATTTTGAACGGGTCCTGCCGGAGGTATACCCGACGATCAAGAAGGTGGCCGTGGACTACGCGCTGCTGGAACCGGCCGCCGCCGAGGGCAAAATGGCCGTCCTGCCGGTCTCTATGGGCTGGAGCGATATCGGCAACTGGAGCAGCATCACCGATGCCTTCCCGGTGGACCAGGACGGTAATTTCATGGAGGGCCCCGTTCTACCGGACGATACCACCGATACCACGGTCTACGTGGACAATGACAGCAGACGCCTCGTGGCCGCAATCGGCGTGGAGGGCCTGGCTATCGTCGATACCGAGGATGCCCTGCTGGTGGTGCCAAAAGAACGCTCCGGTGAGGTCAAACAGCTCGTGAAAAAACTGAAAGAGAACGAGAACTACAGCGATCTCACCTGAGGTCCCATCGGATTCGTTTGCGCTCCTAAGCTTATACCGGGGCTCCGTTCGGCCAGACGCCGGCCCCGACGGACAATCAGCGTGCCGACAGGAGTCGTTGGGCGAAGGTCTCCGCGACGGGGTTGTCCTGGATGCGGTCGGCCAGACGCAGGTTACATATCCGCCATCGTCCCGCGCCCCGAGGGAGCTCCGCCGCGGCCAGGGTTTTGCGCCAGCGGTCCGTCTTGAATCCGCCGTTCCCGCTGGTCAGGATCGGTGCCCATCCCTTCGCCGTGAACGTCGTCTCGAGAAGTGGGGTTTTATATCCCACCCGGGCATCGTACCAGAACTTGAAATCGTCCGGTTCGAAGCCCTGCACCAGTGGGTGACCGGTGGCGCGGCTCACGAAATGGCGGTGTCCCATTCCGCAGGGGATCACGCCGATATCGGTTCCCGCCACGCGGTGTTCTCCCTCCTCCGGTTCGACAAGAACCACGACAGCCCCATTCTCCACCCACGTGGTCAGACGTTTTTCAAGCCTGTGATAGTCCTCCACAGAGTCAACGAGAACCGTCGTCGCCGATGGGTCCGGGGCCGACTCGTCCCACTCTTCGATCATTTCCGGCGCCGCCCCCAGCGCCCTCACCAGTCGCGCGGACGGACCGGAGGGGGATCCGACCACAACAAGACGGCGTGATGAGAGGTCAATCTCCGGGTCGGCAAACACGTCCAGCTCCTGGCAGGTGTGGTGCAGAACGGTCCCCGCGGAATCGATCAGTGCCAGCCGCAGAACGGCTGTTTTCCTCTCCTTCACGGGAGGAAGCTCAAACTGGATCTTTCCCTGGCACCGGCTGCTGCATTCGGGCACCCGGGCCTCGGTGCTTCCTCCGCCGATGGTTTGCCCGTCCATTTCCACCCTGTAGGCCAGACGCGCCCCGGGGTGGTCCTTGTGCGTGTCGTTGCATATCCACGCCTCCACGGCGGCCATCTCACCGCCAAAAAAGCGGGTGCGATCCGCGCGCAGACTCACAATGAGGGGTTTGAGCAGGTCACGGTAGACATAGAATGCCTTTTTGGGGCGCCGCTCCACATCCATTATTGCCTTCATCCATCCGGAGGGGAAGGCGTCGATAAAAAGATGGATGGCGAAGCTGTTCATCCGTTCGTCGCGCCGGAAGGCCTCGGTCATGATCCGGGTTGCCCAGGCCTGATGCTCCTGGCTGGTCTCCACCCAGTCCTCCACGGATTGCTGCGCATCAAACCACATGTAATGAAATCGGCCCGTTTGGGCTCTGACGATTTCCCCGGGCGACCATTCGGCCTCCTCCTCGGGCGTCTGTGGCAGCCACTCCTCCGGATAATGGCGTCGCATCAATCCGGCATCTTCCAGCCCTTCCGCTCCAAATTCACCACAACCATACATCCATCCCGCTTTCACCTGCTGCCAGAATCCGCGGTGCAGACGGCCGATATCCACCCCATGCCCATTGTACCACCCGCAGTAACAGTGGTTGTCGGGCAGCCCCGGCGCGGGCGGATCATAATCTCCATCCACCGGTTTGATCACGCGGTCAGGATTGGCCTGATACACCGCTTTGTCGGCGGCGGAAAAAAACCGTTCCAGTTCCTCCCGCGCCAGGTGTCGGTGTTGTTTTCCCCGGGCTTCGGGGAAAGGCTCGTTGATATACGTGTCCATAATGTTGCAGGGATGCGCCCGAACCAGTCGTTCCATCTCCTCGGCCTGCCGGACGGCCTCGCAGAACTGATTGCGGCGAAGGACGCCAAACAGCGGCAGATCCGTCTGGGTCATCAGCCCCAGGCGATCGCAGTATTCATAAACTTCCTCCTGCACCGGTCGCTGTGTGAGGCGCCAGTAATTCATATTACAGACCTTCGCCAGCAGGATATCGTCAACGAGCTGATCCCAATCCTCCCGCATGACATCCTGCTGCTCAAAACCCATCGTGTTGGCTCCACGCAGACGGATCTCGCGCCCATTCAGATACATCCGGCCCTCCCTGTCCTCGTCCCGGCCCATCCGGAAGGAGCGCATCCCGAACTGCTGTGCGGAGGTATCCAGCAGTTCCCCATCCTCATCGTGCAGCCGGGCCTGGAGCTGGTACAGCCATGGGCTCTCCGGCTCCCATCTCCGGTGCTCGGGCATCGCCAGGTTGACGCGATAATAGTTCACCCCCGGCCCCAGCGGGTTCTCCAGATCCATCTGTCGCTCCTCGACGATGTCGGTCTCAAAGTTCTGACCGAACACCGAGAGCTTCAGCCCCGCGTTCCGGCGATAGATGTCGCAGTTCCACAGCTC
>JBKHGK010000134.1:0-5614 GCA_046539705.1 Candidatus Brocadiia bacterium
AGGAAAGATGGTTCCGGGGAGGGGCCGCCTGCTGAATTTCCTGGATTGGGCTCTCAGCTTACTGTCATGCGAACACGGCAGGGGCTGAAGCCCCGCGTGGCCAACTCTGTGGCAACTCGTTGAATGCAGGGAATGGTTCCCGACCGAGAACAGGCGGATCCCGCTGGGGCGGACCGGCTGGCAGATGTGATGCCGGCGAGACCGATGGTGGCTGTCCTTTCCCGGGGATTTCTGATATCCTCAGTGTTTATATTCCATTACTCTGAAACTGGTTGCACACAGTAGCCTCATTTTCCATGAGGAGGTATCAATGCCTGACTCCATCCCCGTGCTTTTTGATACGGATATCGGGTCGGATATAGATGATGCCCTTGCTCTGTCCTACCTGCTTGCCGAAAGGCGCGCACATCTGCTCGGCGTTTCCACTGTTTCCGGTGGTGCTGTGGACCGGGCGCGGCTTGCGGACGCGATATGTCGGGCCGCCGGACGCCCGGAGGTGCCGGTCTGGAGCGGCACCGAAAATCCGGTTGTCGGCACACAGCAGCAACCCGATGTTCCGCAGGCGCAGGTGCTGGAGCGGTGGGACCATCATCAGGATTTTGAGCCCAACCGCGCCGTGTTCCGCATGCGGGAGGTCATCCGGAACCATCCCGAGGAAATAGCGCTCATATGCGTGGGCCCCCTGACGAACGTCGGCCTGCTGTTCTCGCTTGATCCGCAGATCCCGTCCCTGCTCGACCGCCTGGTTATCATGGGCGGGTGTTACTTTGATTCCACCCGGGAATGGAATATATTGTGTGATCCACATGCGGCGACCATCGTGTTCGGCGCGGAGGTGCGGAAATGCCTGGTTTACGGGCTGGACGTCACCAGAGAATGCACTCTTGGCGCACAGGAGTGCAGAGAACGTCTCGTGGGCGGCCCGCTTGAACTTGTGGCCGAGATGGCGGAGGTGTGGTTCGGGGAGCGCGACACCATCACGTTTCACGATCCACTTGCCGCGTGTTGCGCTTTTGAACCGGAAATGTGCCGCTATGAATACGGATTCGTGGAGGTGGAGTGTGGAGCCGCCGGCCGGGGCGGCGCCACCGGTTTCACGGTGACTGACGGAGGTCAGCACGGAGTGGCGGATGAGGTCGACGTCACGGCCTTTTTCGACCGATATTTCGGCACCATTGAAGGATTCGGGAAACAATAATATTGCTCGAGGAACGCAGAAACATGTCAGCCAACGGAATTCCGGGTGTGGATCCAATGGGACAGGGCCCCGAGAATATACGCCTTTATATCGGGATGGCGGTCTATATCATAGCTTTCTGTGGTCTAATCGGGTATCTGTTGTGGAAACTGCCTCGGGGTGGCGGAACGAAAGGGCAGGACGAGGAAGGAGATGAAACTTGAGCCCTGCGGATAATAATTCCCCCGAGGTCGTGAACGAGCGTGCCGGGGAACTGCCTGCGGGGCTGGCGGATGCCCTTGAACGCGTTCTCCGGTCGGACCACGAAAAGGGGCCCAGCATTGGGGAGATCGTGGATTCGGTCGGTGAGAAGGGATTCGGCATCCTGTTTCTTGTGCTGTCTCTGCCCAGTGCCATCCCCGTGCCGGCTCCGGGATACAGCACGCCGTTTGGGGTGGTCATTGCCCTCATCGCCCTGCAGATGTTCCTGGGGCGGCGGGTGCTCTGGATTCCGCAGCGCCTGCGCCGGGTGCGACTGAACCCCAAAAAGGCGGACCGGATTATCTCCGCCGGTGCGGCCGCCATCCGGCGCATCGAGCGGTTCATCCGCCCCCGTCACCACTGGATCGGCTCGCCGCTGGCCCTGCGCGCGCTGGCCGTGGTTCTGCTCTCCATGGGAGGGCTGATGATCTTTCCCATCCCCCTGACGAATACCGCCCCGGCCATAGTGGTCTTTCTGCTCGGACTGGGCCTGGCGGAGGAGGATGGACTCCTGGTGCTGGGGGCCTTCGTGGTGGGATGTGTGGCCGTGCTGCTGTATGCCGGCGTAATATATCTGGTCTGGGCCTATGGCCCCGATGCCGTTGATGAGGTATGGAAAGCATCCGCGCTACGTTAAAATAAGATACAGGGTGCGTTTTTGTGCATGGAGTTTTCAGACTCATGAGAAAGCGGATCAGGCCCACACCACAGGAATTGTTTGTCACCCCCAAACAGGCAGGCCATTAAATTATCGGAGGTCAACTATGCTATCGGAAGAAGCAAGGGATGAGCTGCTGGACATAGCACGAAAGAGCGTTGAATCGGCGGTCAGAGGAGAAACGGTCCCGGAACTTGAATCCGACAATGAGGAGCTTCAGGACAAGGTCGGGGCGTTCGTCACCCTCAAAACCAACGGGCATCTGCGGGGATGCCTCGGACGTTTCACGTCGGATCTGCCGCTCTGGGAAACTGTGCAGAAGATGGCGGTGGCCGCCGCCACGGAGGATCCCCGCTTTATGGGCAATCGGATCCAGCCGGAGGAACTCGACCAGGTGGAGATCGAAATCTCGGTTCTGTCCCCGCTGGAGAAGACGGATGATCCGATGGAACTTGAACTGGGCACCCACGGCATCTACGTCCAGAAGGGGCGCCGGACCGGCTGTTTTCTGCCCCAGGTGGCCACGGAGACCGGGTGGAGCAAAGAGGAGTTCCTCCAGCGCTGCTGTTCGGGGAAAGCCGGGCTGTCCCCGGACGCCTGGAAGGATCCGGATACCGACGTATACCTGTTTACGGCCGAGGTAATAGGCGAAAACGGCTGAACCCCCAGCGGGTATCTGTTAAAATACTCATCGAGGAATGCGGCAGCCGGCGAGGCCGATTATCTCCACGCCGGGTTGGAATATAACCCCCTCCGCTCATTTGGTGCGGAAACGAATAATTATGGCAACTCAGATTCTGTCAAAAATTGGCGACATAGCGAGTAAAATATTCGGATCATCCAACGAGCGGCTGTTGCGCGAGATGACTCCCCTTGTGGATCGGATCAACGCGCTGGAGCCGGAATTTCAGCGCAAAACCGACGCGGAGCTGCGGCAGCTGACCGATCGCTGGCGAGAGCGGCTGAGCGGGCCGAAGAGCTTCGAGGAAAAGCAGGATATCATGGAGGATATCCTGCCCGAGGCATTCGCCAACGTCCGGGAGGCCGCCCGTCGGGTGCTAATCACCCCGAATCCGGACAGCCCGTATCCCACGATGCGTCCGTTTGACGTCCAGCTGATCGGTGCTATAGCTCTGCACAGGCAGATGATAGCCGAGATGGTCACCGGGGAGGGTAAGACCCTGGTCGCCACGTTCGCCGCCTACCTGAATGCTCTCGCCGGAGAAGGGGTGCATCTGGTAACGGTGAACGATTACCTGGCCCAGCGTGACTGCGAATGGATGGGCCCCCTCTACAATCTGCTGGGTATGCGCGCGGGATACATCCAATCGGGCCAGCCGAAGGAAGAAAAACGGCAGGCCTATAACTGCGATATCACCTATGGGACCAACAGTGAGTTCGGGTTTGATTATCTGCGCGACAATATGGTGTATTCCCCCGAGGAACAGGTCCAGGTCAACCGGGGGCTTCACTATGCGATCGTGGATGAGGTCGATAACATTCTTATCGACGAGGCCAGGACCCCGCTGATCATAAGCGGCCCCGTGACGGAGGATTCCAACAAATACTTTGAGGCCAACAGGGTTGCGCAGGCCGTCGACCCCGGGAAGGACTATGAGGTCAAGGAAAAGGAGGAAGCCTGCCACCTGACGGAGGAGGGTGTGGAAAAGGCCCAGCGGATGCTGGGGGTAGATGACCTCTACGCGGATGACCCCGATATAATGGAGTGGCAGCACTTCCTGGAGACCGCCCTGCGGGCGAAGGAATTCTACCACAGAGATGAACAGTACATCGTCCGCGACGGCGAGGTGGTCATCGTGGATGAATTTACGGGCCGGCTGATGGAGGGGCGGGTGTGGAGCGAGGGGCTCCACCAGGCCGTGATGGTCAAGGAGAACCTGCCGCTGAAGAAGGAGACCCAGACCATCGCCAGCATCACGCTGCAGAACTTCTTCCGCCTGTATGACAAGCTGGCCGGTATGACGGGGACGGCGAAGACCGAGGAGGGGGAGTTCCATAAAATTTATGACCTGGGCGTGGTGTGCATCCCGACCAACCTGCCCCTGCGGCGCAAGGAATACTCCGATGTGGTCTACCGCACCCAGGACGAGAAGTGGGAGGCGGTGGTTGAGGAGATCAAAGAGGTTCACCAGGAGGGCCGTCCGGTGCTGGTGGGAACCACCAGCGTGGAGAAGAGCGAGCTGTTGAGCAGGATGCTGAATCGGCAGGGCATCGACCACGAGGTGCTGAACGCCCGGCCGGAGGCCGCCGCGCGGGAGGCAGAAATCGTTTCTAACGCCGGCCAGCCCGGAGTGGTGACCATCGCCACCAATATGGCCGGTCGGGGAACCGACATCGTTCTCGGGCCGGGCGTCGCGGAAAAAGGCGGGCTCCATATCGTCGGCACCGAACGGCATGAGGCGCGGCGTATTGACAACCAGCTCCGGGGGCGGGCCGGACGACAGGGCGATCCCGGTTCGAGCCGCTTTTTCGTGTCCTTCGAGGACGACCTGATGCGAATCTTCGCCCCCGATTCCATGCAGGGCTGGCTCCAGAAAGCCGGCATGGAAGAAGGCATGGCACTGGAGAGCAAGATGGTCAGCCGGTGGATCGAAAAGGCCCAGAAAAAGGTTGAGGAATACAACTTCGAGATACGCAAAAACCTGCTCGAGTACGACGAAGTGATGGACGAACAGCGGAAAACGGTATACTCCTGGCGGCAGAAAATTCTGAATCGGGAGAATCTCGAGGAAGAGATCATCACGCTGGGTGAGGACGCCATATTTGATGGGCTTGATACGTATGTGGATCCCGGCGCGCCGCCGGAGGACTGGGATATTCAGGGACTGGCCGACTGGTTCGAGCGTAAATTCGACGCGCCCCCGCAGCTCACGCCCGAGGAACAGGGGAGCTATGATATGGTCGAACAGCACCTGTTCGACCGGGTGAGAGAGCTGTTCGAGGAAAAATGCGAGGAAGTGGGGGAAGAACAGCTCCTGGAGTTCGGCCGCTCGCTGATGCTCCGGACCATCGACGTGAGGTGGAAGGATCATCTTCACGCAATGGACGAGCTCAAAAGCGGCATCGGGCTGCGCGGCTACGCCCAGCAGGACCCCAAAATTGCCTACAAAATCGAAGGGGGCGATCATTTCGACCAGATGATGGCGAACATCGCCGATCATTTCACCGACATCTTCTTCCAGGTCCACGTTGAGGAACGCGAGGACCGCGACATCAGCGGGGTCTGGCAGCCCGAGGAAACCCGCCATGACGAATTCGAGGTGACGCAGGAGGCCGAACAGCAGAAACAGGCGGCCGAGAACGCCGGAGAGGAAGAGGTCGAACTTGAACCCATCACCGTCGACTCCAAAGTGGGCCGCAACGATCCGTGCCCCTGCGGAAGCGGCCGGAAATATAAGAAATGCTGCGGACGCCCGGGGAAATAAACCCGCAGCGGGGGAGGAAGCGTATTCGGTGACCGGTGACCGGTGACCGGTGATCGGTCATCGGTTATCGGT
>JBKHGK010000135.1:0-5553 GCA_046539705.1 Candidatus Brocadiia bacterium
CTCTCCGACTTCCAGCCTGACCTGACACGACCCCGGCGGAGATGACTGCGGTGGGTTGCTCTCCTGGCCATCATCGGCGGTCTTCCCCGTATTTCAGGCGGGTCGACCTCCACATTGCCCTTTTCGAGGCCTGCTCGGCGTTCAAACGAATTGGGCCCGTTTCGGGTACATGCCTCCGAATATCCTGAACTGTGTGCAAATCTGATCCACAGGTATGGTTACCGGGCACATCCGATCCCTGCACCGGTTAACTCCCCGTAATTCTCTCCCGCACACTCCAGGCAGAAAGGCCGTCCCTCTCGCAACCTAATGCGGCTTTCCATCACCTTTTCCCCGCATTTTTCGCACTCTTCTGACTCGAAGATCGGTGCGTAGTCTATGTCCGGTTTATTCACCCACTGGACCTCAAATATTTCCTCAGTGGGGGTTTCCAGCAGTCTGTTCGCGCCCTTCTCCCAGAGCCGTGTAAACCGTTTGTCCTCCTCGTCGGTAAGCGTCTCCCGTCTTTTCACGGCCTTCTCAAACAGACGTTCCGCTTCCTCCTGTTCGGAGCCCTCCCCTATACTGAACTCCAGCAGCCGCAGACGCACCGCCCTGTCACCATCGCGACGATATAACGTCACGGCGGTCTTCCCGAGATCCCGGTATACCAGCGCGTTGTTGCCAAAAGTGCAACCAGCTACGGCCTGGATGCCGTCCACGAAACAATTGTTGCACTCCACCACCGCCATAACCTCCTCCATCCCTTCGCTGTCCACCGCGTTGAGCCTGTCACAGCCGACCGCCGCGGCCTTTACACCCGCCGCCAGCCCGGGGCAGACGTGACCATGAATTTCCGCGGCCCGTTCCAGAAGCGCAGAGAGATCTTTTTCTTCCAGCATCGCCACGATATTTTTCCTCCAATTCATCGGGTTTTCCTCCGTGATTCTGTTGATATTCGGGGGCCACCTGTTTCGGGCCGGGCCACGATAACCCGGAGTTCACCGGACGGTCATCGGACCGAACCCAACCGCCAGGTGAAGCGGGGTATCAGAAAGCACACCTAATACCCGTCATCGCACTGAGTCCCGCATGAGGATAGCCGTATTCCTCCTCGTAATTCTCGTTCAGAATATTCTCCACGGTCAACTCCCAGCGCACATTCAGGCCATCATCGCCCGCAGCATACACCGGATAGCTGACGTGTAGATCGAGATCGGCAAACTGGTCAAGACCCTCCAGCCGCAAATCACCCTTATTGCCACTCAGGTCACCGACTAACTCACGCCGATTACCCACGTAGCGCATGGTGAGTTCAGCATGCAGGCCTTCCGGTTTTTCATACGACATTCCAAGGTTGAACGAGTTCTCCGGTAGTTCGACAAGTTCGTCCGTCAGTCGCGAGCTGGCATCCAGGTTGTCCCCGCTTTTGCGGGTTTTCTGGTAGGAGTAATTGCCCCATACCCGCAAATGGTGCGGCAGCTCCTGCGACACCTCCAGCTCCACCCCCTGGAATTGGACGTTGTCGATATTATAGACCACCCGACTTGGCCTGTATCCGAAAATGGTCCTGATATAATCATCGACCTCATAATGATATCCCCTGCCGACAACGCTCGTTCCGCTCTCGAACTCACGCCCGATTTCCAGCTCAAACTGGTCGGCTTTCTCGGAGGTCAGCTTATCGCGGTTGGCCGGCTGATATCCGGCGTTCCACCAGTAATATTCCGGTACTGTGGGGAAACGGTACGCCCGGGCATACCGCCCCGTTATGTGCCATCCAGAATCCGGATAAACGGTTGCCGCCAGACGCGGACTGACCTTCTCCTCATCGATGCTGACCTGTCCCTCCTCAGCGGGATTGGCATCGTAGCGATCAAAACGCACACCCGGTTCAACGTCCAGCCAGTCATTCACCTTCCACGTATCCTGAACGTAGGCCCCCTCCCAGGAGGTGACTGTACTTTTCCCGGAACTATCCTGCAGGTTGGGGTGGGTCCTGCCGCCGGGAGACACAAAATAATCCGGATCATAATATTCCACGTCCCGCCCTCCATATCCGAGGTACGTCCCCTGCATACCGTATTCGACCTGATGCCGGCCCTCGCCAAGGACGTTCTCAAAATCCGCGCGCCAGCCCCAGTTGTCCTTTTCGGGTTTGGACTCGCGTACAAATATGAGGTCGTCGGGATCACTGATGGAGTAAAAACGTTCCTTGCGGCTCTGATCCATGTAAAACGCACGAAGGTCGAATCCAAACTCCTCCGTATCATAGGACAACGCGGCATCAAGATTGAGCCGCTCATCACGCCAGTGGCTTCCATCACCGGCATCATATTTTGCCTCCGGTTTGAAAGGAATACTGGGACCGCCAAGAGATCCGCCGAGCGACTTCGGCGCGTCGGAGTCGTAATAGGGGCTCTCCGGCTGATTCTTGATGATCATACCGGACTCGTTGCTGTTATACCTGCCGGAAAGTGTGAAATCCAGATCCTCGGTGATAAGATACGTAATACTGCTGGATACCAGATGACGCCTGGAATAGGCATTGCGCAGATATCCATCCGAATTATGATACCCGTAGGACAGGTTATAGAGCAGCGGCCCCTTCCCCCCCGAATGAGAGAGCTGACCGTTCCATAGCTCGTTCCGCTGATCTTTGTCGATAAACCCGCCTTCCAGCGATAGAACAGTCCTCGGATCCTTCGACCCCTGCCTGGTCCTGACGTCGACGACTCCACCAAGGTTGTTACCGTATTTGGCCGGTCCGGCCCCCCTGATTAGCTCCACCTCACGCGCATCCCCGAGAGACATGCTGTCCCAGTCCACATAATATCCGCCGTAGACCCCGGACCCGGCCATATTACGTCCGTTCAGCATGACGCGTGACCGCGACTCGTCGAACCCGCGGATACGCAGACGCTGGTTGTCGTTCCCGGAAACCCTCTGACGTCGTAAATTCACGCCGGCCGTATTTTTCAACAGATTTTCGGCCGTATCACCCCGCCCCAGCCTCTCCATCTCCCCGGGCCCAAACATATTGGACAAGGGCTGCCCGGAGACTCTCTTCCCCAGAACCTCCACCGCATCAAGCTCCGTGACCTCCTCCTGGCCCTCCGCTGGCGTCCCGCCCTCTTCCGTCCGACGGGCTGTTTCCGAGTCCTCTTCCGCTGCAACAGTCCCCATCACAGACCACACCAACAACGCGCCGGCGGTCATCATCACCATTGCTCTGCGCCCACTGCGTCCGGTAGGAAACACCTGCAAACCTCCTTTCCTCAAGATCACAAATTTTGCTGACAACAAACCGAGCAGATAACATGTTCTGCCTATTCATGACACGGCAACGCAAAAAAAACTGGCGCGCCTTAGTGCCACGAGGCGGCAAATAGTAACACGACCCGCCGTGTCTGTCAAGCCGTCCTGAAAAAAGTGCCACGTCGGTGGTGGGTGGACAGACAGATTTATCGTTTTACGGGCTGAAGGCGATTTCAGCAGATTCTTCGCCGTAGGGCAACACCTACTGGATGCTGGCCGCGAGCAGGTCGCGGTCGCCCGGGGTGACCTGTGACAAGTATATCCCGACCGCCGGGCAGGACCTCCCCCCGTCGCTGACCCGAGCGCACAGTAACGTCCACGGCTGACTGCGGCGCTCCGACGAGGAGCCGCGCAGCGCTCGGCACCTGCTCATTCCCCGGAAACCTGTGAAATGAACGTGGTCCCCTGAATATTTACTGTCGATTAGCGCGACATAACCCCGGAGCGCATTTGCAAGCCGCGGCTTTACAGGTCACCATATCTATTATGCAAATACGGGAACGACGCTGTCGGATAAAAACAGTCTATCCTTCCGCGCATATCCGGCGCTGAGGGCGCTTGAAATAAGCGGGTTAGGCCTCGGTGGGCACCCGATAATCCGGAACCCTCTGGTGGAGTGAAAATCCTTACCAATGAAAGAGCTTGAGGACATCCTGTCGGAGGTGTGGAGAGAGGTGGGGCGACACACCGATATACGTGAATCGGTTGAGGAACTATCCGCCCTCCTTCACCCCATTTTCCATCACTCCGGCATTCGCGTATTTCTGGTTGGCCGCGAGGAGGATCACGTTGAGTTTGTGGCGGGGACATGCAGCCGGGATGCCCCTCCCGAGCATCTGCATCATCTCGACCGGGAAGATGCGGAGGAACTCAGACAATGGTGCGAAGGGGGACAGCCCCTGTCAGACGCCCGGCGGGATGGCACGCATCCGGCTGACCTCGTTCCCGGCGGCTGCCCGGGTGAACGCACGTTCACAGGACCGCTCTACAGCGAACGCGGGGTGCCGGGAATCCTTTTGATCTGGTGGATGGAGCCCGACCATGCTCCTCAACGAATGCAGGGCCTGTGTCGGAAACTCCTCGAGCCCTTTGCTGTTGCCCTGGAGAACGACAGGCGTCTGAAAGAATTGAAAGCATTGCGGGAGGCCGCGGAGGCGGACAAACGGGCTCTTCTGACCAAACTTGGCAGAAGGCAGATCAACGACCGCATTGTGGGATCGGAGGGCGGGCTCAAACAGGTTATGGACCGAGTGGACCTGGTGGCGGAGTCCGACATGCCGGTATTGATACTGGGAGAAACCGGGTCGGGTAAGGAGGTCATAGCCCGGGCCATTCACAGTCGTTCCGCACGTCAGGAGGGCCCATTCATCCGGGTCAACTGCGGTGCGATCCCGCCGGAACTTATCGACAGCGAGCTTTTTGGACACGAGAAGGGAAGCTTTACCGGAGCAACGTCCCGCCGGCGCGGGTGGTTTGAACGGGCCGACGAAGGCACGCTGTTGCTGGACGAGGTAGCCGAACTGCCCCATGCTGCACAGGTGCGGCTGCTGCGCGTTCTCGAACAGGGATATCTGGAGAGGGTTGGCGCTGAGGAACCAACTCCTGTGGACGTGCGGATAGTGGCCGCCACGCATCGGGACCTTGCGGAAATGGTCCAGGAAGGTACCTTCCGGGAGGACCTGTGGTACCGGATAGTTGCATTCCCGGTGGTCATACCGCCCCTGCGGGAGAGAAACGAGGACATCGCTCCGCTGGCCCGGCATTTCGCCCGAAGAGCGGCCTCGCGGCTCCGCCTGCCGGAACAGCTCCCCACGGAAGAGGATGTAGAGCTTCTTAAATCCTATCACTGGCCGGGTAATGTGAGGGAACTGAAATCAGTAATCGAACGCGCCGCTATCCTGGGCAACGGCGAGGAACTGAAGGTGGCCGAGGCTCTCGGCGCAGGTGAAACTGTCCATAAAAGCCCGACCGGAACGGAGGAATCCACCGGCCCATCCCAAAATCCCGACTCACCGGGTGATTTTCCCTCCCTGGACAATGCCATACGAGAACACATCAAACGGGCTCTTCGGCATTGCGGGGGTCAGGTGGAAGGGGACGACGGGGCGGCCCAACTGCTCGATGTGAACCCCAGCACCCTTCGCAGTCGTATGCGCCGGCTGGATATAGACTGGACCCGATACAGAGGATATTAATCTTTGTGTTCATCCACCGAACTCTTCCGGCGGCGGACATTCTTTCCGGGCTATTACCCCG
>JBKHGK010000136.1:0-5516 GCA_046539705.1 Candidatus Brocadiia bacterium
CTAACGCGTTCGGACCAGCCTGAGTTGCGGGCACATTGTCCGGTCCACATCCCGCTTCTGCCCTGTGGTGAAGACGAAGACCCCACCCGGCCTTCCGCCCTACCCCAACACCTTTTCAATGACGGCTGCTGCGCACACTGAGGAACGATTTCTGTCCCTTAGCTCCTCCATAGCGACAAGGACCTCCGGCACGTGCTGCAGAAGTGTTTCGGGGATCAGCGATGGGGCACCGACCTCTGCCGCTCCGGTATCGCCGGCAAGGCCGTGGATGAACACCCCGAGCCGGGCGGCCCGGACGGGATCAAGTCCCTGGCCCATAAGACCGGCAACGAGGCCCGTCAGCACGTCCCCCATTCCGCCGACGCCCATTCCCGGGTTACCGGTCTCGTTCACATATACACTGTCGCCATCGGTCACGACCGTTCCCCGGCCTTTCAGAACAACAACACACCTGTATTCCGAGGCGTAATCACGGGCGATTGTCATGCGGTTCGACTGGACCTCGGCGGGGGAGACTCCCCCCAGCAGACGGCCCATCTCCCCCGGATGGGGAGTGAGAATCGTCGTTTCCGTCCGATCTCGAAGCTCAGCGGGATATTCCGCCAGCGCATTCAGACCGTCGGCGTCGATCACCATGGGTAGTGACAGCTCGGAGACGAGCCGCCGGACCATGCATTCCGTCGCCGCGGTCCCGCCCAGGCCGGGCCCCAGAGCACAGATATCAAACCCATCCGCCCCGTCCAGCACCTCAAGTGCAGCACGAAGCCCCAGAGCCCCCGTATCGGTGGACGGCAGGGCCCGGGTCATTATGCTGTCCCTGGCGGCGTCCGCCGCGGGTTCGAGCTCCGATGGGCAGGCCAGCGTGGTCAGCCCGCTGCCGGGCAGCTGGGCGGAGATCGCCGCCAGTCTTGCTGCCCCCCCCATCCCCGGTGATCCTCCAACTACAAGGACATGGCCGAAGTCGCCCTTGTGGGCATCGGACCTGCGCCGGGGCAGCACGGGAACCTCGTCAGTGTCCAAGTCCATTTTCAGTGTCTCCATATCATTGGTCATCGCCATTGGATACCGCAAGCTCGTTTATCATTGCCGCCATATATCCCCCGCCGAATCCGTTATCGATATTCATCACGCTCACCCCGGAAGCGCAGCTGTTGAGCATCGTCAGCAGGGGCGCAATACCATCCAGACTTGCCCCGTATCCGACACTTGTGGGGACGGCGATGACCGGTCGCGCCACCATCCCGCCCACCACACTGGGCAACGCTCCCTCCATCCCGGCCACCACCACAATGGCATTTGCCCGCTGAAGTTCCTCCGCGTAGCGCAGCAACCGATGAATACCGGCCACACCGACGTCGTTGATAAGGTCCACATCGGATCCCATAATCTCGGCCGTCAGCCTGGCCTCCTCCCCCACCGGCTGGTCGCTTGTTCCGGCCGTCACCACCAGCACCTTGCCGCATTTCTCGACCTCGCTCCCCCCGATCACGATGCAGCGTCCGGTCTCGTGATACACCGCTTCCGGGACGGCATCGTTCACCGCCTCATAATCCTCCCGGTCCGCCCTCGTGGCCAGTACGGGCTGTTCACGATCCCATATCCGGGCGGCTATACGGGCAATCTGAGAGGGGGGTTTCCCCTCACACAGTATCACCTCCTGCTGTCCGCACCTCAGAGCACGGTGATGGTCGACCTTGGCAAAACCGATATCTTCGAAAGGCAAATTGCGCAGCCTCTGCACGGCTTCATCTATGGCCGTATCTCCGTCCTGCACCTCATTCAACAGCTCTCGCAGGCGTTTTTCTTCCATATTTTCCTCAGATGTGAAATGTATATTTGCGACACACAAATGGCAAGAAATAAATGCGTTCCGGTCGGATTAGTTGTTGCCATACATTCAGGTTCTCTCTCAGATCCGATTGCGATTATATTCACGGTTCGACATCCACGGATAACGATGACCACCGCCCTTCCCGCCCCATTACGTGGGCCACCCCGGCCACCATGGCCGCGTTGTCCCGGCACAGCGGCCAGGGGGCCAGATGGAGCTTCAGTCCTTTCTCGGCGGCCATCTGCTGCATCCGTTCCCGCAACGAACCATTGGCGGCCACTCCACCACCGACTATTACGGAGGCGGCACCGATCCGGTCGGCGGCCAGGGCCGTTTTCCCCACAAGCACATCCACCACCGCCTCCTGGAAGCTGGCGGCCATATTGGCCACGAACTGGTCATCATATTGGGCGTTCTCGATGTCATCCATGGACGCGTTATGCCCCACACAGCTGTAGAGCACGGCGGTTTTCAGCCCGCTGAAGCTGAAATCCAGACTCTCGCCGTCCATCATCGCCCTGGGCAGATCAAAAGCCTCCGGATCCCCCTCCTTCGCGGTCTCCTCTATGCGGGGTCCACCGGGAAATCCAAGATGCAGGATTTTCGCCACCTTATCAAAGGCCTCCCCCGCCGCATCATCGACCGTGCGCCCAATCAGCTCATGTTCGAGGGGCCCTCCGGTCCGATACAGATTCGTGTGCCCTCCGCTCACCACGAGACTGACGGCCGGAATGTCGGTTGGAACGATGGGGTCAGACTCGTGCATCCAGGCAGCATACACATGCGCATCCAGATGATTGATGGCCACAAAATGAACGTCCAGCGCCCATGCCGCCGCTCTGGCGGCGTTGAAACCGATCAATAGCGAACCCGCCAGCCCCGGAGTGCGGGTGGCGGCAACCGCATCGAGGTCCTCCCACCCCACCTCCGCCTCATCCAGCGCCTGCTGAAGGACGGGAAGCACGTTTCGGATATGCTCCCGCGAGGCTACTTCCGGCACAACCCCACCGAAGCGACGATGCAGATCGTCCTGACTGCTCACCACGCTGGAAAGAATGTTCCTGCCATCCTCCACCACCGAACAGGCGGTATCATCACATGAACTCTCAAATCCCAGAATCTTCATCCGTGCGCGCTCCTTTCTGTGTTCCTCCCTGCTGAATTCTGTATTCTAACGCAGCATAGCACCGCCTGCCAATTGCTGTACTGAAAATCATTTACGCTGATTGCAAGGATTGCGGTTGAGGCGACATCAGATACATCGTGGTTATGTCCCACTCCGTGCTCCCTCCCCGACGACCAACCGCGAGCCCGGATTGAATAGGCGACCACACACAATACAGGAGTCCCCGACAGGGGGCGAGTCAATGTGCGCGTGATGACTGATGAATGTGAACAGTCGGGGCAACGTTTACACGAGGGGGGGCTGTGTTGCCGGATCACCTTTAGTCGCCCCCTTCGCGGGCTCTGTGCTTTTTATTTTTGCCCTTCTCTGCGTTTCTGCGTGATCAATCCGTGTCCGTTTGATCAACCCGCCATCCGGGCGGTTGCTCCACCAGAACACTCCTGCTCATCATTAGACCGGGGGCCGCCCAGCCTTGCCGTCCTGTTGGGGTCACGGGCAAGGAAGCTGCCTCCCTGCGACGCCCCAAACGCTTATACCTGCCCTGCGCAACGAAGCGCCCCACCCGGCCACCGGGCTCCACTGCTCGGTCGAGTGCTCGACCAACCATCCATTCTCAGATAATCCGGCCACGCCCACAATCTTGTCTTCCCCGAATTCGAGCGTATCGTCCCCGCTGGTTTCCCGATAGAACGTCACCTGCGCCACCTCCCCATCCGGATCACTGCCCCCCGTCGTAATGCTCACACCCTACGGTCAGCTTACAACCTCCGGGGCAACATCACCCCCTTCAACTACGCCGCTTTCCGTTAGAGCGGCAATGCCCCTGAGGTCGTTACCGATAAAATCCCGTATCGGGACATCATCGACATAATGGGGGATAGCTGATCCTAATTGATAAGGTTCCCCACAACTGCCATCGCCCCACCCCCTCAGAAGGCATACCTTTCCTCCAGCATCGACCAGAAGGTCTTTAAGGTCACCCCCATCCAGGTCAGCCGCGCTAATTGAACCCGGCCATAAACCAGCCTCATAGCTGGTTGGAGACTGAAAGGTCCCGTCGCCGTTCCCCGGAAGAACGCTCACATCGCGGTTCCGAACAGACCAGATATTCGGCCCATCTCTCCGGACCCGCCCATTAACCCGCATATTTCACAATCCTCAATCCATAACTGTTCTAAAAGCACCTTCAGCAAACGTGAATCGCGAAGTCACAGACAGGTTTATAACAACAGGGTGTTTTAAACAGTGCCGGCAACGCCGGCTCGTGAAATATACGCGTTAAAGCGGCAGCGGGCCAGGCCTTATTTGTCGAACGGAATTCGTTCCAGTTCATCCGGATCTTTGCCTTCTTCAATTCGTTTTTTGTTCCGGTATCGGGCTTTGTCGTTTGCATACTCCCCTGTGCTGTCGTAATCCAACCTCCGCGGGACCCTCAAACCGTGCTCGTCGGTCTCCGGTCTACGCCCGTAATTTTTTCCCTTCACGTAGATATCGATACCGAAAATGGAGGTGGTGGGTTTTCTTCTCTGTCTTCTCCCGGAACCGGTCTTTTTCACCTCACGGCTCTCGGGTTCTTTTTCGCGCCATGCCCGGTACGCTTCACTCATACGTTTTCTGGCTTCTTTTTGCTCTTCAGTAAGATCACTCTGTCCGTTATCGCGCCTGTCGCGCCTGGAAACATTCAATGGATTGCAGGCGCTCAGGACCAGCAAGGACATTATTCCTATAAACACCGCCTCGCACAGTTTTTTAATCATTGTTGACCTCCTCTATGAACACAGGTGTTGTTGGCCGCTGATATCTTCCTACCTGTATATATGCGGATACTGCACGGATCCTGCCGCTAAAACTGTTTTTTTGAACATTTTTGGGCACCTATTCAGTCGCACCGGGCCATGGTTTGAATCGTCCTGTCGGGAATAGAGAAGAAATCGAGAAGACGGCGTATCGGTGGAGAACATGGCCTCGCCGGTTGTGCAACCCTGCGGAGACAGACGGTTTTTGAGCCCCTGAAAGGGGCGATCTCAGACGTAGCCATGCCTGAGGTTTATCTGTCTCAGGCGTGGCGGACAAGCCCCGTGCGGAGGCGGCGTCAGCCGCCGGAGTTCGGGGGGAAAGAGGGGCAGCACAAAGACAATCTGTCCCGACGGGGCACTTGAGAGGGGATTGGTACACCGGACCGCCCATGTGCGTTTACCACGCTCAACCGCCCCGTCGGGGCGGTCGCTTTTGGCACCCATTGCCCCCCCCGACTCCCCCGCTACGCGGGGTCGCCGGGGGCTATGCCCTCAATCGCCCACTTCGTGGGCTTTCCCCCGCCTGGAATGCTCATTATGCGAATAGATCCGGGAAGGGGTGAATTATTGCCGTTTGCCGGTCCGCTTGTCCACGGCGTATTCTTTGCCGCTCCCGTCCCGTTGCGTATTGCACAGCAGCTTTTCTCCGTCTATTTCGAGGGATTTGATGCCGGCACTTTCATGGCGATCGAGAATGGTATGCCATATTTCGGTGCCCTCCCCGAATTTCCCTTTTCGCGGTGGAGCTTCCCCTTTCATCTTT
>JBKHGK010000137.1:0-5500 GCA_046539705.1 Candidatus Brocadiia bacterium
TAAGTCCCGGTTTTTCAGTCATGCCCCGGAAACAGGGGGGTCTGCCAGGCTGATTTGAGCCCATCGAGGGTTGCACTGAGCGCCGGACTCCCATTCAGGTCGTTGACCACCAGCCTGTCACCGTCGGTCACCGTGCCGATGCGTGCGGCGGGCAGGTCGCTGAACATTGGCGCGAACTGCCCTCCGGATTGCGGTTCCACCTCCACCAGAAATCGGCTGTGCGATTCGCTGAACAGCAGCACGTCCTCGCGCCGCGTCTCGTCATCTCCCTCAAACGGAACCTCCGCGAGATCGATCCGCGCTCCGCAGCCGCCCGAAAAGGCCATCTCCGCCGCACTGACCGCAAGGCCACCTTCCGAAAGATCGTGGCAGGACGCGACCAGCCCCTCCCCGATGGCCGTAGAGAGCCGGCGCATGGTGGACCGCGCCGTTTTCCGCCGCACTCGCGGCACCGTCTGCCCGGTGAGACCCAGCAGGGAATAATAGTGTGAACCGCCCAGCTCGGGGTAGGTGTTGCCGATCAGGTAGAGGTGGTTTCCGGGGGCCTTCAGATCCATCGTGACCGCGTTGCGCACATCGTCCATGATGGAGATGGCGCTTATGAGCAGGGTGGGCGGGATGGCGATTGTTTCCTCCCCGGTGCTGAACTCGTTGTTGAGGCTGTCTTTGCCGCTGATAAACGGCACGCCATAGTCCTTCGCGCAATCGTAACAGGCCAGGCATGCCCGGACCAGGGTGCCCAGCTGTTCGGGTTTACGGGTGTTTCCCCAGCAGAAATTATCAAGAACCGCCGTGCGGTCCAGCTCGCCCCCCACGGCCACCACGTTGCGCAGCGCCTCGTCCATGGCGCCGGCGGCGCTGTGGTAGGCGTCGATGTCCCCGTATTTCGGATTCATCCCGCAGCCCAGGGCGAATCCCCTCTGATCACCCAGGATGGGCGCGATGACCGTCCCGTCCCCCGGTCCATCATTCTCCCTCCCCACAAGGGGCTTGAGCACCGTCTGTCCCTGGACCTCATGGTCGTACTGTCGGATGATCCATTCCTTTGAGCGGACATTGGGGGCGGCCAGGATTTTCTCCAGCGTCCCGGACAGATCGGGCGGATTATCCCGGAAGACGTTGCAGGCTTTTTGCTGCTCCCCTCCGGCGTCCGCCGTGGTTTCGGGCACAAGTGGATCGGGGGGCTCCGGTGGCTCCCAGCAGGCGGTCTCGGTGAACCGGGGCAGCCCTTCGTGCAGAAATTCCATATCCAGCTCCGCAACGGTGTTCCCGTCGTAACGCACCGTGAGCATATCATCGTCGGTGAACCGCCCTATGACGGTGGACTCCACGTCCTCCGCGCTGAAGATCTCCATAATGCGTTCGAGATTGTCGGGGGGCACGCTGAGCACCATCCGTTCCTGGGCCTCGGAGATCCATATTTCGGTATAGGACAGACCTTCGTATTTAAGCGGCACGTCGCCTATTTCGGCCTCCACGCCCGTGTTTTCCCCCATTTCGCCAACAGCGGAGCTGAGGCCACCGGCCCCGCAGTCGGTTATACAGTCGTAGAGATCCTCTTCCCGTGCCTGCATGAGGGTGTCGACGAGCTTCTTCTCGGTGATCGGGTTACCTATCTGCACCGCCGTGCCCGCGGTCTCCTCGCTGTCGCTGGTGAGTTCGGCGGAGGAGAAGGTTGCCCCGTGGATGCCGTCTCGTCCGGTACGGCCCCCCACCACCAGCACATAGTCGCCGGGTTCAGGAGCTTTTTCTATCCGATTTTTCGGCATAAGGCCCACGTTACCGCAGTAGACCAGCGGGTTTCCAATGTAGCGGGAATCGAAATACACCGCACCATTTGCCGTCGGAATCCCCATACGGTTCCCATAATCACGTACGCCCCCGACCACGCCCTTCATCACGCGCCGCGGGTGCAGGGCGCCCTCGGGTACGTCCTCCTCGGCGATATCCGGCGGGCCAAAACAGAACACGTCGGTGTTCACGATGGGTCGGGCGCCGCGCCCGGTGCCCAGAGGATCCCGAATCACGCCCCCAATCCCCGTGTTCGCCCCACCGTAGGGCTCGATGGCACTGGGGTGGTTATGGGTCTCGACCTTGAAGCAGAGAGCCTGGTCCTCGGTGAAATCGATGATCCCGGCATTGTCCACGAACACGCTCAGACACCAGGATTTGTCGAGCTCATGGGTGGCGCGGGCGATGGTCTCCTTGAGCATGTTGTCGATGATCAGGCGCCCCTTTTCGTCCGTGTAGTCCTCCCACCCTTCGGGCACGGGGCCCTCGTAGGTGACATGCCCTTTGAGGGTCTTATGCACACAGTGCTCGCTCCAGGTCTGGGCCAGGATCTCCAGTTCCAGATCCGTGGGATCACGCTCAAGCTCCTGAAATCGGTCACGGATCGTCTGCATCTCCTCGAGGGTGAGGGACAGCATGCCTTCCCGGCTGATCTCCATCAGCTGATCATCATCGGCGGTGCGCAGCGGGATGGTTTTCCGTTCGAATTCGTAATCCAGTGACCGGAGGGGGTATCGGACCTGTTCGGTGTTGATGTGCACATCTTCGATCGTCGTGTTGGCCAGGGCCCCTCGGGCGAGATGTTCGATCTCCTCCTCCGGCACATCTCCGCGGACACAGTATTTCCGGGCGGTGCGTATGGACTCCAGCTTGTCGGCCAGCCCGAGGTCGGCGGCGCCCTTCATGGCGCTCTGCCGTGAGGGATCCATCACGCCGGGTTTGCGATTTACTTCGATGGTATGAACCTCTCCCTCTTCCGCCCAGGGCCAGGTGATGTCGTCGATACCGCAGACCCGATACTCCTGGACCACCGGGTCGATGAACAGATTCTCGGCCAGCTGCCGTATCTCGTGGATATCCGGATTGCCGTCAACTATATAGACATCCATCGCGTGAATCCGCTCAATACCTGCGATCCCCAGGTCCTGAGCCTCGCCCAGGGCGCTGAGCCCGTCTGGATCTTTGCGCTCTTTTTTATGTATCGTCTCGATTCTGTACTGTTGCATCGTCCGAATCTCCCTGAATCTGATTCCTGACTATCCGGTCCCGTCTCTGCTTGGCCCTCGCGAGAAACTCCTCTATGGCATCGAAATCCTCCTGCCTGAACAGTTCCCGGAGTGTATTTATTTCCCGGGCGAAGGATTGCAGAGCGGTTGATATTTCCCCGGCATTGCTCTCACATATATCCCGCCACAGCCGCGGATCGCCGCTGGCCACCCTGGTGGTGTCCATGTATCCCCCACCCGCAAAACGCCCGTCTTTCTCGGCGACAATCCGTGCCACACAGGCAGCACCCAGGTGGGGCAGATGGCTCACGGCTGCCACCGTCCTGTCGTGTTCTTCGGCGGACATCTCGTGCACTGCGGCCCCCATCGCCTCCCAGAGCTCGCGAATCCGACTCAGTTTGTCGGCCGGCGTGCCGGGCAGGGGCGTAAGGATACAGGTGCTGTTCTCGAAAAGCGCCTCGGAGGCGTTGGGCGCACCGCGCTTCTCGCTGCCGGCCATCGGATGCGACGGGATGAGTGTGACGTCGTCCCGTTTTCGGGTTTCAGGCCGAAGTGTCTCGATGACCCCCATTTTGGTGCTTGCCACCTCGCTGAGCACGGCGCCGGTTTCCATGGCGGGCACGACGGCACGGCTGAGTTTGCGGAAGGCCCGTATCGGTGTGGCGAGGATAACCAGATCGGATCCGGCGACCCCCTCCCGAACAGTGCAGGTCACCTCGTCGACGGCCCCCACATCCAGCGCCTCCTGCAGGCTGCTTTCCCGTCGGCCAATCCCCACCACCCGGCCGGCCAATCCCCTGGTACGGAGGACCATCCCGATGGACCCCCCGATCAACCCGGGGCCGACTATCGATACCTGTGTGTAGAGCTGGTGTGTCATAGGAAAACAGAGAAGATCAGGAGAAACCCAAGGATTTTCGCGTTACGCATTACAGTATATTTACACCGAAAACGCAACACAATGCGGGCAACCAAACTCAGAACTCCTGCCCCGGTGCGCAGCCGCGACCGGTCTCTGGCACGCAGGCCACGCCCGCGGCGGACAGGCTCCGGGGAAAGGGGATAGCACAGGATTAAAAAGCTCCAGCGGGGCGTTGGAGAAGGAAAATCAGGGGGGGCAACATCGTTCGGTCCGAGACGTAAAAATGGCGGGTGCACGATGCTGCTCTGGCGCATCGGCGGCACCCGCCGGGGTTATTCGCGTTATTGTGGTCGGGAGTCAGTCCTCCTGTTGCTCCTCGAGCTCAGTTATTCGTTCATTGATCTGGCTGAGCTGCTCGTTGAGGGCTTCCGCCTGCTGGCGGAGAACCTGGAGCTCTCCCTCCGAGTTGGGCTGGTATGTTCCGGCGGCACCGGGAGCGGCGGGAGTGGGAGGGACGTATCCCGGGGCGGGCTGGCCCCATGCCGGCATTCCGCGCGCCGCACGTGCCCAGCCGGGCATACCGGTCGCCCGAGCCCAGTTTCTGCGTCCCATTCCACGTCCACGCCCACCTCCGCCGCCGAAACCGCCACGGACGGAGGGGTTCATATAACCAGGTCGATCATAACCTGCACAATATCCGGCACCGCGTCCCGTCATGGGACCCATGCCGGCCGGTCCTGTTCCATCACCTCGAGGCATGGTTATACCTCCTTTCCTGAAGTAGTGGGCCGCTTCCGTGCGGCCCTGTAGCGATTCTTTTCATCTCTCGCGTGTCATCTGTGTGCCGCATTCCGGACACGTGTGTTCATAACACGGCTGTCCGCGCTGATGTTGCACTTTTTTACCGCAGTTCGGGCAGACGCAGTTGCCGCCCGGGCCCATGGCCATACCGCCACCTCGGCCACGGCCGCCCTGGCCGGCACCTCTGCCCTGACCGCTTCCGCCTCCTGCTCCGCTTCCGTTTCCTCTCATCGTTGATTCTCCTTTCTGCAAAAGACACTGTTGAACCGCGCAATCATTCGTCCGAGGGACCGCCGTGCCCGTGGCCGTGCCTGCGACGCTGGCCGCCGCGCATCCGGATGCTCCCCCCCTCAATGGCGAGGGGCCGTCCCTCGGACAGGGCGGTGGCCACGGCGCCTCGGGCCTCCCGCAGGATACGTGTCACCGTCGGCCTGGATACGCCCAGCCGTTCGGCCACCTCCGACTGCTGCAGACCCTCATAGTCGGCCAGACGGAGCGCTTCGTAGCCGTCCAGCTCGAGCACCACCGGTTTCTGCTGCCGCGCCGGCTGGCCCGCGGGTTTGAACAGCCCGCAGGGCGGCCGACCATCAATCCATCTCTGTGTTTTGTTTCTTGGCATGATTATGAACCTATGTTCATTATAGGGGAAATGGCCGCTCTGTCAAGGGGAAAAAGCGATTTTGCCAGCAGATGTTATTCAGCCGGCGCGCGGAGGTGGCGATGTGATATGAGGAATTTGTGCTGTGCGTCTTTTCAGCTGCTGGTTGCTATCCCGCATATTTCACAAACCTCAAACGATAATTATTCTAAAAGCAACTTC
>JBKHGK010000138.1:0-5459 GCA_046539705.1 Candidatus Brocadiia bacterium
AAGAGGATGAAAGCGAAGAACCGGAGATCAAGACCGTCTCACTGGAGGATTTCCCGGGACAGAACGTATCCGAGCTGGCGCCCCCTGACGGGCGATTCTCCGTTGAAACGGGTTTTAGCCCCGCGACCTCCCTGTGGGAGATGGTAACCGGCGATCCACAACTCAGCGAGAACATGCTGCAAAGCTCCGGCGCAGAACAGACCTGCGCCCTCATAGATGCCGTTCGGGGGGCGGAAGTGGACCTGCGCGGTCGCTGTCGGATCGATCGTATAGAGCATGATGGCACATCTCCTGTGGCTGCGCTGATGGCCCGGCAGCAGAACGGTCGCAATTTCATCATCATGGGGCTGCGCGCGGCCGAGCAGGAATCCGTCGAACCATTTATCTCTGCGGTGCGAAATGGTGAATCCACGACCGAAACCGTATCTGATCCCGCGATGAGCCCACCCATTGATACACCTGTCGATATGCGTCTGATTGTGCGACGGGACAGGGCCATTGGCATGATAGACGGGAAACGGATGGTTGAGCTTCAGAACCTGGAAGAGGTTGCTCCATCGGAGGGGCGCGCTGGGGTTTATAGCCGGAATATGGAGGCCAGATGGGACAGGTTCGCACTCACCTCTGCGGCCATGCCGTCGGTTACGGTACCGGACGATGCAGAGGTGGAGGTGGGGGGAGATGGGGTGAATATTGAGAAGGGCAGCCAAAAAGTAATTACGCTGGATGGGCTCAATGCAAAGGATTTACGGCTTGAAATGACAGTGGAGCTGGGAGAGGCTACCAGCCAGTTCGCCAATCCGCTGATAGCTCTGCATGGAAGGATTCAGGAAAACGGTGAAGATGTTTATATGGCCGTCGAGCTTCCGCCCAAGAAGGGGCAGCAGACCAGGGTGAGTATGCTGCGTCACCTGGAGCGTGACGGAAAAGTGAAATCGGTGGATTACGACAAAAAGGGCGGGCCGAAGCTCTGGCATGGAGATACCGCCAAACTGACATTCCAGATGGAGGGCAAACGAGTCCTGGGAAGGATCGATGGGGAGAAGATTATAGCCGTTTCGGGAACCGAGAAACGACCGGTCGTGGAGAAGGGCGGGGCCTGGGGGATGCGCCTGAATTATCTGCGCGGGGTCATAACCGAACTCCATATCTCATCTCCATAGCCCGTATACGGGTCAACGGTGTTGTGCAGTGGTTATGTTCCCAGGTTTGTGAAGTGTCCGGGATGAGACCGTTTGAATTCTCCGGGATGACCCATGGATGATCAGCCAGATGTGAGGACGAATCACGAATCCGCGAGGGGATTGCGCTGGGTGCTGGCCGTCGCTCTGGGGGTGCTGTGCCTGGCCGGCTGGTTGCTGGGAACAGGTACGGCCGCGGGGGAGCCAGGGCAGGCTTTTTTTCTTCTCATCAGCCTCGCGATCCGAATTCTGGGACCGCTGGTGATTTCGCTCGCCATCCTCACTGCCGCCGGATCTGCCGGCGCGGCCCTGGTGCATCTCATCGCGCCGGCGTCGGTCAGCTACGGATCCCGCCTTGTTTTTTCCCTCGGGCTGGGTCTGGGGATTATCAGCACGACGGTCCTGGCGGTGGGGTCACTGGGACTGATGAGTGCCGGATTTTTCTGGGCCCTGATGACGGCTTTTGTGTTGTGCGGGCTGCTGATCCACCGCCAAATATGGACGGAGCTGCCCTCTCGTTTCGGCGAGTTCCTCGGCGCGAACCTCGCCTGGAGGACAACTCTGGTCGGAATGGGCGCCCTGTTCGTTCTGCTGGTTATCCTTTCCTCCGGCGCGCCGGTTTTCGATTACGACACGCTGGAATACCATCTGGGAGCACCCGGCCAGTATCATGAGCAGGGCAGGATCTCGCATCTCGACGAAAACGTCTATGCCGCCTTCCCCATGCATACTGAGATGCTGTATCTGGCGGGGATAGGGATGTCCGGCAGCCGCGATACAGGTATGCGGGCCGCGATCCTCACACAGGGTTTTCTCGGTCTGATGGCGGCTCTGGCGATCGGTCTCCTCGCCCGACATCTGGCCGGAGAAGAGGCGGGTCTTCTCGGCGCCCTTTTCTACATCTCATGTCCCGTCTTTATTCTCTCCACCCTCCGCGTCCACATCACTCACGGCCGGGTGCTGTATCTGGCGCTTTCGCTGCTGGCTGTCCGTGAAATGATCAGCGCGGCGGAAGATTTGCCGCGGGGTGGAGATGTCCCACAGAGCCACACCATACGCATGGCCGTTCTGGCGGGCCTGAGTGCGGGTCTTGCCGTCGCCGTGAAATATCCGGCCGCTCTTATGGTCTGTGTTCCGCTGGGAGTGTTTATGCTGGGATGGGGGCTGCTGACGGGAACGACCCTGCGCCAGAAGATTATACCTGTGTTATGCATGGCAGGGGCGGTGATTGTTGCTATCGGGCCATGGCTCCTCAAAAATTACACATATACCGGCAACCCGGTTTACCCTTTGCTCTACGGTATTTTCGATGGGCGGGGCTGGTCGCCCGCGCAGGCTGCGAAATTTGCTCAGGCCCACGAACCACGCCTCTTTAATGCTCCCGGGACGGCTCTCAGGAGGATATGGCGTTTTTTGACGGGATATGCTGACGGCTCCACGCCAGGCTTCGCGGCTCCCCTGGCGCTGGTGTTCGTTCCGTTCCTTCTCGTGAGAAAGCGATCGTTGAAAAGGGAAACTTCCGGATGGCCACTCGCCTGGCTTGCGGTCTTCGGGTTGATATACTGTGTGTTCTGGGCGACCTTCACCCACAGGATAGAACGTTTTCTCGTTCCCGTGCTCGTTCCCATGCTCGTGCTTTCGGCCGCTGGATGCGCGGAGCTTGTACGGGACTCCAGATGGATACGACGTATGGCCCGGTTATCGGTGCTCGTGTTGTGCCTGTGCATGTTTTTTATTCAGGCGCTGCACGTGGAGCAGGCGGGGGGCACCGATGGCACGCTGGGCGGCAGCGGCCGGGTGGAGGTGGCGGAAAAAGACGGAATGGACCTGGGGTTGCCGTTTGCGCGGGCGGTGGAGTGGATCAACGACGATGATAACGTTTCCGCCGATGCATCGGTCATGCTGGTGGGGGAGGCCCGCATCTACCCGTTTGAACGCCGGTTGGAATATTCGGTGGTTTTCAACAGACATCCGCTTGAGGATGTTCTGGACGTGGCGGATCGTGATATGGGTCGAGCGGTGGAGATTTTGCGCAATGCGGGGCCGGATTACGTGCTGATCAACTGGCCGGAACTGCGACGTCTGTCTCACACGTATCGGTACTCCTATGCGGGCCGGGACCACCCTGGCTATCTCCCGCAGGTCAGCTGGCGCACCCGCCGCCCCCTCAGGGACCTGATGGAATCGGCGGGCCGCAAGGTCAAGAGCTTCGGGCAGATAGGCTGGCCCTCGCCCCGGTCCGACGCCCGGAAGCCGGTGGTGGAGATTTATCGCATAGAATAAGGGCGTGAAGCTTTTAAGCGGTGGGTCATAAATCCTGTTGAAGGAAATTATGCGCGGGTAGCGGGTCTCGCGCTGCGTATAACAGGCATCCTTGCCTGTTTTCCTGTATCCCTCTTTACAGGAGGGCACACATTGATTCGGCTCTATACCGTCTTATCTGCGCAGGCAGGGATGCCTGCTATACATTGAGATCTCACCGGCCTTCAAAACCGGAACGTACTTATTTCTTCCCGCTTAAAAGGGAAAGTCGAAGCGGATAAAAACCCCTCCACCATCTGAAGCCTTTATTCTGAGCGTTCCCCCGGAACGCTCCGGATCCCACTGCATCCTTCATTGGCTCCAGCCTTCAGGGCGTCTCACCCGCTTCGACTATCATCAGTATACCCCATTACTCAGCGGACGCAACACTTTTTTTTCCCAGTTTCTGAAAATAGAAAACCTGCTGGCCCACTTTCTCAAATCCGAGCTTCGGATACAGGCCCCGGCCCTTTGTGTTCTGTTTCAGGGTTTCGATCCTGGCAAACTCCAGCCCCTCCCGCTTAAAATGGTCCAGGGCTTTGTTTATTAGCGCCGTTCCGACCCCCCGGCTGCGGAGTTCCCTTTCCACAGCCAGATTCGTGATATGGCCCAGGGAACGATCACGATGGAGGCGTGTACATATAAATCCGGATATCTGCCCGTCTACGATCGCCACGAAGGCGTGAGAGGCGTTGTTCCTCAGATCGTAATCCACGGCCTTTTTTTTATGCACCCGCCAGCTTTCTCCTACTTCACCGAAACGCCGTTCCACGTTCTGGTCCAAAGAAACCCCGTCGAAATTCCTCCCCGCTATACCGAGAACCGCCCGCCTGTCCCTCCTTTTGTAGGGGCGCAGACGGATACTTGTCCCGTCTTTCCCCTCCGCCTCCATCGCGTCATCCGTCCTCAGCTCGGCGTCCTGTTCCCCGTGTGACATGGATTCCCATATCCTCTCCAGAAAATTCACTTCCCGTTTCATCCTTTCCTTCGGGCTATGTTCGGTTTGACGACCCAACTGCTGATACCGTGCTCTCCCATCTGATGCGCATTGTACCCCTCATCCGTCTTCAGTATCAAGATCCGACGCGGGACATGTGGTCATCTGTTGATATCTCCGCGTTTAACCGCTTTACATGAGGTTCAGACGGGCATTTGTTTGCGGATCCGCCGAGTGTCGATTACCATTTAGGTGCTGTTCAGCTGCATGGTATGTGAATCTTTTCACTCAATGATGGAGGAAAACAGATGAGCAAGACGGAAAAAGACCTTAAGGAAGCGTTCGCCGGTGAAAGTCAGGCCAACCGTAAATACACGGCGTTTGCACGGAAGGCGGAGGACGACGGGCTGCCTCAGGTGGCCCGCCTGTTCCGGGCGGCTGCCAGAGCCGAAACCGTCCATGCGCTCAACCATCTGGATGTCATGGGGGGTGTCAACGAGACCCTCGACAATCTCAAGGAGGCGTCCGAAGGGGAAGCCGCGGAGTTCGAAAATATGTATCCAGACTTTCTCAAGGATGCGGAAGATGAGGGTGACGACGATGCTTACACGACATTTGACTACGCAAACCAGGTCGAGGAAATCCATCACCGGATGTACAATGAAGCGATTGAAGCGGTCCAGAACGGGGAGGATCTTCCCGAAACCGATCTGTTTGTCTGCAAAGGATGCGGAAATACCGTCGAGGGAGAGGTACCCGACGAATGTCCGATCTGCGGGTCCCCGAAAAGCTGGTTTATGAAGATCGACTGACCGCGGAAAGGTGAGAATAAAAAAAAAGGGTCGTCGGCCCCGGTCGTCGGCCCTTTATGTGTTATGACCGAACGGACGCGACATCTCGCTGGTCGTTCTCATTTGCCAGGCACGCAAAGTGGACAGGGTCTCAGGACTCCTGATAAGGAAGGATTAGTCCTGCGATATCTGTTTGGTATAAGGCCAACGATAAGTATATTATACAACATGTGTGCAGGTCGGTCTCAG
>JBKHGK010000139.1:0-5441 GCA_046539705.1 Candidatus Brocadiia bacterium
CCTCAGTTCGTTCCATATTGTCCGGACGGCCTTTGCGGCGGGGCCGCTGCCGTATTCAACGAGGTTCTGCCCCCGGGCAAGCGCCTCGTTGACCTCCGGATCAAACGGGATCTCACCGATCATGCGTCCGCCGAACCGGGAGGTCATACGTCGTATTCGCCCGGCCTGTTCGGGGTTGAGGTCGCACTTGTTGATACAGACCCGGCTTTGGACGCCGAAGTGTTCGCAGAGTTGCAGAACTCGTTCCAGGTCGTGCACACCGGAGACGGTTGGCTCGGTGACGACCAGGGCGATATCCACGCCGGAAATGGAAGCAATGACCGGGCAGCCGGTGCCCGGAGAACCGTCGCCGAGCACGACGGAATATTCGGCTCCGGCGGCCAGGTCGGCCGCTTTTTCGCGGACCCGGGTGACGAGTTTGCCCGTATTTTCCTCGGCTATTCCCAGCCGGGCATGGGACATGGGACCATATTCGGTGGTGGAAACGTAGCTCTGTCCGGTCCGGCTCTGTGTTACATCCACGGCGTCGACGGGGCAGGCGATGCCGCAGAGTCCGCACCCTTCACAGGCGAGTTCGTTCACCCGGTAGGTCAGCGGGGTGCCCACTTCGCTATTCACCGGGTCGATCGCGTCGAAATGACACATCTCGGCGCAGTGTCCGCATGCACTGCAGGCCTCCTGGTCGATGACGGCCTTCTGTCCACCGTAGAAATCCTGTGAATCGTGCACCTCCGGTTCCAGGAGCAGATGCAGATCCGCGGCATCAACGTCGCAGTCGACCATGACGTGTTCGGAGGCCAGGGCGGCCAGTGCTGCGGTGACGGTGGTTTTACCCGTGCCCCCCTTCCCGCTGATGACGGTGCACTCGCGGAAGCTGCCAGCTGGCTGTCCGGAGGCGTTTTCTGTGTTCTCATCCTTCTGGTCCAGGAAAAACGCATTGTCCGGAGCCGTCGGGGGGGAGGTCCCGCTCAGTGTCTCTGCTCGGGAGAAGATCTCCAGCATCTCGGTTTCGATTTCCGGAAACACGTCCACGAGTATGTCACCTCGGGAATAGCTTTCGGCATACCTGCGTCTGAAGGGTATCCGGCCGATTATGGGAACGCCGACCTCACGGGTGTAGTCTTCGATAATTGTGTCCTTGCCGTCGGACCGGTTGACGACTACTCCCGCGGGAATACGCATTGACAGAGCCATGTTGACGGCCAGGCGAAGATCGTTCAGGCCGAACGGCGTGGGTTCGGTCACCAGCACACAGAGATCCGCACCGTCCATGGCCTCCACGACCGGACACGCGGTCCCGGGGGCGGCGTCGATAAGGGTAATACCTTTTTCAGTGGCGTGTTCTTTGACCCCTTCAACCACTTTGGGAGCAAGGGGTTCGCCCACGTTGAGTTTTCCGTGCGCGAAATAGAACTCGCCGCCGTCCGGATCGGCCTGAACGGTTCCTATGGTGACCTCTTTCTCGGTCAACGCATCGTCCGGGCAGACGTAACTGCATGCGCCGCACGCATGACAGAGTTCCTGAAAGATCATTACTTTTTTCTGCTCCCGATCCTTCACAGGCACGGCGGCGATGGCGTTGTAGTGACAGGCCTCCAGACACCGTCCACAGCCGGTGCAGAGGGACTCATCCCACCGTGGTCGCGGGACGGTGACCGGGGTGGTGTCGGTGAAGTCCGGCCGCACGAACAGGTGGTCGTCGGGTTCTTCAACGTCACAGTCCAGCAGCCGAACGTCATCGGGTCTGTCGGAACGGCGGGACAGGGCGGCGGCCATGTTGACGGCAAGGGTGGTTTTGCCGGTTCCGCCTTTTCCGCTTGCTATTGTTATACGCATTGTCGGCGTGTCCTTGAGGAGCCTGATACCCGAGAGGCTGTTAAAATGACGGATTCAGTGTGCGCAGAGATTGTCACCCGTCTGAAGCTCGTCGTCCAGATACAGACGGATTATATCCTCGGGAGGCTCCGGTGGAGCCCCGACGATGACGTCAACCCCGCTGTCCCTGAACAGGTTCTGGGCGCGGCGTCCCATGCCGCCCGCCAGTATCAGGTCGACCCCTCTCTGGTTGAGCCAGCGGGGCAACACGCCCGGTTCATGGGGCGGCGGGTCTTCCGTGGTTGATTCGTTTATCGTGGCTTCCTGCGGATCGACATCGTACAACGCAAAAGTACCGCAGTGCCCGAAATGCTGGGCGACCTTTCCGTCTACCGTTGGTATCGCTATTTTCATTGTTCGCAATATACCTGAATGTGGAAGTTGTCAAAGGGACTGTTCGATGTTCCTGGCCATTTCGCTGAACCTTTCGGCCAGCGCGGAGTCTGGATATTTCTCCAGATAGGGCTCACCTCTGTCCGTGGCCCCAACCATGCGGGGATCAAGCGGTGCGTCTCCGAGGAACGGGATGTCCATCTGGCGGGCCAGCTCTCTCCCGCCTCCCCGTCCGAAGATATTGGAGTTTTCTCCACAGTGCGGGCAGATAAAGCCGCTCATGTTCTCAACCATGCCGGTCACCTCCAGGTCCAGCTCCCGGCAGAAGTTGATACACCGGCGGACATCCGACAGGGCCACTTGCTGCGGGGTGGTGACCACTATAGCGCCGGTGATGTGAGGCAGCATCTGGCAGAGTGACAGGGGTTCATCGCCCGTGCCCGGGGGGAGGTCGATCACCAGGTAGTCCAGCTCCCCCCACTCCACGTCAGCAAGGATCTGGCGCAATACGTTCATTTTCATCGGACCCCGCCATATCACCGCATCGTTCTCCCCCTCTGTGAGAAAACCAATGGACATGACGCTCAGGCCGGACTCGTGTTCCGGCGGCTGGAGGGCGTTGCCCGTGGAAAACACCTCCGAACCCTGCATGCTCAGCATGGTCGGAGTGCTCGGGCCGTGCATATCGGAATCCAGCAGACCGGTCGAGTGACCCCGCCGCTGCAGTTCCGCCGCCAGGTTAACCGCGACGGTGCTTTTACCGACGCCGCCCTTCCCGGACATCACCACGAAAATGTTATCGACCAGGGCCATCCGTCCCTCGAGCCTCTGCTGTTGCTCCCGCTGCTGTTGCCGTGCGTCGTTGGTGCCGTTGTTATTCATTGTGTTTACCAGTGGGAGGGAACGTCGGCGTCATCTGCTTCCTCCAGCTCACCGTTCTTGAAGGCCTGAAGGGCATCGGATACTTTGCCTTCGGCACCGGTGGCAACGCGGATACCGGCCTCCTGGAGGACGGACATGGCCTTGGGGCCCATATGTCCGCTGATCACCCAGTCACAGCCTCTGTCCGCGATGGTGGTGGCGGACTGGACGCCTGCTCCACCCGCAGCGTTCATATTCTGTTCGTTGTCAATAACCTCGTACTCGCCCGTTTCCCCATCATGGATGATGAAGAAGCGTGCGCGTCCGAACCTCGGATCCACCTCCGAGGACAGGTCGGGGCCTTTGCTTGTTACACAGACGGTCATTTGTTTTACTCCTCGAACAAAAGTGCAAAAAAAAGATGGCTTTGCGCGTTCATTGTGATATTCGCTTCATGTATTCATCAATGCATTCCTGGCAGGAATCTGTGTTTCCGGCATTGTTGGCAAACTCGCGGAACTGTTCGAGGCATCCCGTGCCGCCGGAGGAGCACCGCCGCATAAATGTAATAAAGCACACGAACCGTTCGAGCGCTTCGTCACCCACCGCATGTTCCATTCCGCACGCGGTTTCTTCGGCCGTATCGGGATTCAGTCCGAGTATGCTCTCGAGAAAGTCTCTGATTATACGATGCCGGTTGCTCAGTTTCTCAGCCTTTCTGCGACCCTCCTCGGTGAGGGTTATCAGTTCGTAGGGTTCATAATTGATCAGGTCCATCTCACCGAGGCTCTGCAGGGCGGATGTTACAGTGGAGCGTGCGACGTCCTGATCCTCAGAGATATCACGAGGCCGCGCAACGCGCTTCTTGCGCTCGAGGCGGTAAATGGTCTCAAGGTAATCTTCCAGTGTGGGGGTGAGTTCGCGGGACATCCACTCTCCTCGGATTTGCGGCGTTGACTGTTCGATAGGTCAAACATTATACTGTCTCAGCAACACAGTTCAAGCGAGGAGGAGGAAACATGATTGAGATCGTTTATGATAACTATGAGAGAGGAGGGGAAGTGCGGTCGGCATGGGGGTTTTCGTGCGTCGTGGAAGGGGGCGGGCCCACGGTGTTGTTTGACACCGGGGGGGATGGGGAGGTGCTTCTTCACAACATGGCGGTGCTGGATCGGCCTGCCGGCGCGATTGATTGCGTGGTGCTGTCCCATAACCACTGGGATCACATCGGCGGGCTGGAGGATTTTCTGAGCAAGAACGGGAATGTGGAGGTGTATATGCCATCGGGCTTCCCATCGCGGCTCAGGGAACTCGTCCACGAGCGGGGCGGGGAGGTTGTGGACAACACGGCGGGCAGCCAGATATCAGCGGACCTGCTGGTCACGCCGGTGTGGGGAGATGAGATTGAGGAGGAGGGACTGCTTGTCAGGGAGGGAGATGAGTGGATCCTGCTAACCGGCTGTGCGCACCCCGGGATTACCCGGATGGTGGGTGGTGCGGAGGATTATCTTGATAAGGATGTGAACAGTGTGATCGGCGGGTTTCACATGAAGGATGACTGGAATACGGCTATCAACCGCACGGTTGCCGACCTGCGGATGATGGGAGTGACCGGAGTGGGGCCGTGTCACTGTTCCGGGGATGCCGCCCGGGAGAAGATGAAATTGGTTTTCGGGGAGAATTATCTGGACGTCGGCATAGGCACTGAAATCGGTGGTTGAGAGCAGATCCCCGTGCGGAGGCGGCGTCAGCCGCCGGAGTTCGGGGTAAGTGGAAAGGGCGAAGAAACGAGCTCCGAAGGGGCGCTATCGTCGGTGATCAGTAACCGGTAATGGGTGATCAGTGGAAAACCCCCGTCCAAAGCGATTGTGGAAGATCTCTGTTCTACAGGAAATGGTCGGAGGCTTTCAGCCCTCTTTTTTTGTCCACCATCACCCGGCCCTCCGTTCGCCGTACGGCGAATATTATCTGCCGGGCCGTTGGCCCTTGCCTGCGGCACTTGAAGGGCTGGAAGCCCGGCATATCTTGTCATGTATGACGCCCGGAACACCTAAAATTCTCTGATTAATACCCTCGCTAAAATGGCTGCTACGCGGGGTCAACGGGGGCTACGATCTCAAACGCCCTTTTCCGGGGCGGGACGTTCCGGACCATCTCAGCGTCAACAAAGCTGAATCAATTCCGTTCGGGAATTCTACATTTATTGTTCGCCTTTTTACCGTATTTGTCTGAAAATGAGCCAATCGTAAATAGCTCTCCGTGCCGGTTGCAAATCACGGCCCACGCGTAATGGCATGAGGCGAAGCCTCTTTCGGAGTGCGGTGGCCATGCCACCGCTTTCGGCTTTAGCCCGCATATTTCACAAACCTCAA
>JBKHGK010000140.1:0-5419 GCA_046539705.1 Candidatus Brocadiia bacterium
TTCCCGGGTCAGGTCAGCGCATTCATTCTGAGCCGGTGGCAGTGGCACAGGGCCAGGGCCAGGGCATCGGCGGCGTCGTCGGGTGATGGGATTTCGCGCAGCGAGAGTTCGACCCTCACCATCTCCTGCACCTGTTCCTTGGAGGCATTGCCGTTACCCACCACCGCCTTTTTGACCGTTGCCGGCGGGTACTCGTGTATCTCGAGCCCGGCGGAGCTTGCCGCCTGCAGGACGATTCCGCGGGCTTCCCCGATTTTTATGGCCGTCCTGGGATTGGCCCCGTAGAAGGCCCCCTCCACTGCGGCCACATCGGGCGTATGTTTCTGGATAAGGGAGGACAGGCCCCGATGTATGATCGCCAGGCGGGCCGGCAGTTCGGTGCCCCGGGGCGGCCGTACCACACCGTAGTCCAGGGGGCGGGGAGTGGCGTTCTCGAACTGGAGCACGGCGTATCCGCAGCGCACGGTTCCGGGGTCTACTCCCAGTATTTTCATCATCATGCGCTCCTGGCGCGGCGGGATCGGCTTTTTCGGCCATTGCCACCGCCCGCGTTTGCTCTGACGGAAAACTGGACGGTACCCTCTCCCAGCATCTGTTCGATCTCGGCGGCCAGTCCCTCCGAGGCGGTGACTCCGCCGTTGCCGGTCACCTCGCACCGGAGCGCCAGTTCGCCGCTCCGGATTTCAAGATAGATCGGCACCCGCCCCTCCCGCCGGGCGAACACGTCCTCCAGGTCCGACCATATCTCGTCTCCGGCCACCTCGCAGGGCACGTCCACGAGCACGCCGTTGACCAGCCGGCGGGCGGCATTTTCCAGCGGGAGCACCTCGTCCACGATCACGCTTGTGCCGCGCCGGTGGCTGACCGATCCACGGAACAGCAGCACATCGCCCGGCTGAAGCATCTCCCGGTATTCCTCATAGGCCTCCGGCCAGAGCAGGCACTCCATGGTATCCTCGATGTCCAGCACCTGAAGCGTGCACCAGGGCCGATTATCCTTCAGCCGGCGTTTATTGATATCCTCCACGAGCCCGCCGACCACCACCGGTTCGCCGTCGCCCCGGGATTCCAGATCCGTGCTCACCGCACAGGTGAGCCGCCGGAGCCGGGCACGATATTCTTCCAGCGGATCGTGCCGCACGTAAAGACCGAGCGACTCGGCTTCCTGGGCGGCCAGTTCCCCCGGGCTGAGGGGCGGCACTCCCGGCAGATTTTTCCTGACCCGTTTTTCGGGATCTTCCTCTTTCACCTGGCTGCCAAAGAGCTCCTTCTGGCCCATCCTCCGGTCCCTCTGCGTGCGGGCACCGGCTTTGATGGCAGTCTCAAGCACCGCCAGCTGCTGGGAACGCTGTCCCGGAAGATCGTCAAAACAGCCCGCTTTCATGAGCGCTTCGATGGCCCCTTTTGTCACATCACCATGGTCCACCCGTTCACAGAAGTCGAAGATGCTGGTGAACTCTCCGTTCTCGGCTCGTTCCCGTATAACGGCCCGTGCTGCCTTTTCACCCACGTTTTTAACGGCCCCGAGCCCGAACCGCATGACGCCGTCTCTGACCACGGTGAAGTCCAGCCCGCTCTCATTCACGTCCGGCGGCAGGACCTCGATCCCCAGTCCCGAACAGTCCTCCATCAGCTCCACAACCTTGTCGGTATCGCCCATCTCACATGAGATGCAGGCGGCCATAAACTCGGTGGGATAATGGGCTTTCATATAGGCGGTGCGGTAGGCCACGAAGGCGTATGCCGACGCGTGGGCTTTGTTGAAACCGTAGCCGGCAAAATGGCTTATCAGTGAAAAGATGTGTTCGGCGGTCTCCCGGTCGATGCCGTTCTCCACCGCCCCCTCGATAAAGTCGCCTTTACCCTTCTTTATCTTCTGTTCTTTCTTCTTGCTGATCGCCTTGATCATCGTCAGGGCCTGCCCCATGGACATCCCGGCGATGGTGTTGCAGATATGCATGATCTGTTCCTGATAGACGATCACGCCGTAGGTGGGCTTGAGTATGGGTTTGAAGTCAGGGTGGGGATACTCTATCTCGGCCCGGCCGTGTTTCCGGTCGATGAAGTCGTCGACCATTCCGCTCTGCAGGGGGCCGGGCCTGTAGAGGGCCACCACGGCGATCAGATCCTCCATGGTGGAGGGTTCCAGCCGGCGCAGGAGCCGCTGCATGCCATCGCTTCCGAACTGAAACACGCCGGTCGTGCGCCCCTCACTGAGCAGATCGAACGTCTGCTCATCCTCCAGATCGAGCACGCCCGCATCCAGGTCCGGGGCCTCCATCCCCCGCTCCGCTATAATATCCTTTGTGCGTTCGAGGATCGTGAGCGTGCGGAGCCCCAGAAAATCCATCTTGAGCATCCCCATCTCCTCCAGATCCTCCATGGCCCACTGGGTCATTATGTCCCCGTCCCCGGACCTGTAGAGGGGGATAAGTTCCCAGAGATCCTTATCCGCGATGACCACACCGGCGGCGTGGGTGCTTGCGTGGCGCGGCAGCCCCTCCACCTTCAGGGAATAGTCGAGGAGCTGCCGCACCTGTTCATCGTCCTCGGCCTTTTCCCGCAGCTCGGGAACCTCCTCCAGCGCCTCCTCCAGCGTCACACCGGGGCCCGAGGGTATCATCTTGGCCAGCTTATCCACCCGGTCCAGCGACACGTCCAGCACCCGTCCGACGTCCCGGACGGCGTTCCTGGCCATCAGGGTCCCGTAGGTGATGATCTGCGCGGTGCTGTTTTCCCCGTATTTGTCCCGGACGTAGTCGATGACGTCGGAGCGCCGGCGCTCGCAGAGATCGATGTCGATATCCGGCTGTTCCCGCCGTTCCGGATCCAGGAACCGGCTGAAGATCAGGTCGTAGTCCAGCGGGTTGAAATCGCTCAGTCCCAGTGCATGGGCCACCAGGCTGGAGGAACCGCTGCCCCTCATCCCCACGGGTATATCCTCCTCGTGAGCAAAACGCACGAAGTCCCACACGATGAGAAAATAATCCACATAGCCCATCTGTTCGATGACCCCGAGCTCATGGTTCAGCCGCTCCTCCATCCCGGCGGTGAGTTCTCCGTATCTGTCCTTCAACCCATTTTCGACCAGCTCCCGCAGGTAGGTGGCATTATCCTTTTCGCCCTCCACCTCGAAGGCGGGGAACTTCAGACTCCGATCCAGATCCACCTCACATCTTTCGGCGATATCCGAGGTGTTGGTCAAAGCCTCGGGATGGTCCGGGAAGAGCTCCGCCATCTCCTCACGATCCTTGAAATAGAGCTGATCGCTCTCAAGCTGGAACCGGTCGGGGTCATCGAGCGTGCTGCGGGTGCTGATGCAGAGCAGGATTTCGTGCCAGGAGTCATCCCCCTCATTAATATAGTGGGCGTCATTGGTGGCCACCAGCGGGATGCCCATCTCCCGGGCCATATCGGCGGCCTGTGGCCACGCCCGACGCTGCTCCTCCAGCCCGTGATCCTGGAGCTCCACATAAAAATTCTCCTCTCCGTAGATACCCTGCATCCGGGCCAGCCACTCCCTGGCCTCCTCCGGCATATCCCTGAGGATGAAATCGTTGAGCCGGCTGGCCATACACCCGCTCAGGCATATAACTCCCTCGGAGCATTCTTCTATCAGTTCCCAATCCACCCGGGGCTTATAATACAACCCCTCCAGATAGGCGAGGCTCGACATCTTCAGGAGATTCCGGTATCCCTCCTGATTACGTGCGAGAAAGGTGAGATGGTAGAGTTCCTTCTGGCCCTTCCTCCTGTCCCGGACCTCCCGTCCGTGCGGGGTGAAATAGCCCTCGTATCCAATAATGGGTTTAACGCCGGCATCGACCATCGTATCGTAAAAATCAACCGTCCCGAACATATTGCCGTGATCCGTCATGGCAACGGCCGGCATATTCATTTCCACCGCAGTGCGTGCAAGCTCGTCGATCCGGCACGCCCCGTCGAGAAGGCTGTATTCGGTATGTACGTGGAGATGACAGAAATCAGACATAGAACTCACCCCGTTTCACATGAAGAGCAGACCGTATCCCGGATAACTGAGACAGGACCGGGCAGAACAGATGATGATATGGTGCAGAATCACACATAACGTATACCATCATATCGGCCTTCACCGCTGGTGGCAAAATGCCCGCCGCCCCGACCGGGGAATCGGCGCCCTCCCGGTCGCCCGTTCAGAACGCCATGCGCCCCCAGCCCGGCTCGGGATCGGGGTCGAGACCGAGCATTTCTCTGGCCGTGTGAACATAATATTTGTACAGCTCGAAAGGCGTCCCCGTGGGTATACGATGGTCCAGTCCGAAGACCGTGCCACCGCTGCGCTGCATCATTGGCTGAAGTTTGTATTCCAGCTCCTCCCTTATTTCCTCCCTGCTGCGGCGGATGACGTGTTTATCGATGCCGCCCAGCATGGCCAGTTCATCGCCGTATTTCTTACGCATCTTCACGATGTCCATCCCGGCCGCGGGTTCCATGGGCAGAGAACTGTTCAGGCCGGCCTCCATCAGGCTGTCCAGGACCGGTTCAATGTAGCCGTCGGAATCCTGCTGGAACAGACTCGCTCCCCGCGACTGAAGCATGTCCCATACCCTTCTGTAATAGGGACCTATGAAATCCTCCACCTGTTTTGGTCCCACCAGCGGGCCGCTTTTCCCGGCGAAGTCCTCATGCACCGACAGCTGATCGATCTGGATCCGGTCGCTGACCCGTTCCAGCACCCTCTGGGCCGTCTCACCGATCGTATTCAATATATCATGCATCAGTTCGGGCTGCTGATAATAGGCCATACAGGCCCTTTCTTCGCCCATAAGCTGGCGCGGTTCGTCGTAGCCGCCGGGAATGCTGGCCACGATAAGTGCCCCTCTGCTGCGCGCCTCCTTCGCCCGTTCAATCCACCCATCCCCGAAGCGGTCCTGGCTGAACTGGTAATGAGGTTTCACCTTCTCCCAGGATTCCATGTCGGTGACAGGATAGTCCTGCGGGAGCGCTATCGTGGCCACTCCCTTGCAGAGCTTCACGGTCCGCCCGTAACCGTCCCGTTTCAGCACGTAATCCTCGGTTTCCTCCAGCACTTCGGGCTCAAAACCACCCTGCATCCCCGTATTGACATTCACGCCATGGCGGCGCACGTAATCAAAGCCAAAGGCACGCAGCTCTATCTGCTCCTCGGTTGCCCCCTGTTCCCGCCACTGCTCCTCCAGCCCCACGAGGGGACCGAACAGTTCCACAAAAAGAGGTCGATCAACCGACCGAAACGTCATGTAATCCAGATATTGATCACGCAGTATCTCCACTGTTACTCCCTTTGCCGGGTATATTCTCTGCTCATGCTCCGGACACCGCGCCTGCAGGCCCGCCAGTCCGGCAGTTATCAGCCCAAATTGTATGACGGCTCTGATGCTCGTTCAATTCCCTTTCC
>JBKHGK010000141.1:0-5369 GCA_046539705.1 Candidatus Brocadiia bacterium
ACGGGTTAGTCAACTCCCGACATTTCCGCCGCATGTTCACCCCAGAAGCTTTCCAAGCAATTTCAGGGGGACTCGGATGGGCAGCGTTGCTATCCGTACCGTCTGTTTTGTGGCACCTGAAATCTGCTTCCAGTCCAGCAGCATAGGACTGGCAATAAACACGCTCGAATAGGTACCCACGATAATGCCGATGATAAGGGTAAAGGCGAGACCCCGCAGTTCTGCACCGCCAAACAGATACAGGGTCAACACGGCAAACAGAGTGGTAAGGGACGTAAGTATGGTGCGGCTCAGAACCTGATTCAGACTCAGGTCAATCAGATCCGCAGTAAGTGCTTTTTTCCCGGCCTCCAGCGTATTCTCCCGTATCCTGTCGAACACCACGATACTGTCGTTGAGGCTGTAACCCAGGATTGTGAGAAACGCCGCCAGCATGGCCAGATTGATCTTTATATCCCCGACCACACCCGTCCAGTCGGCGATCGCAATGATACCCGCCGTAATAATAACATCGTGCACCACGGCAACGACGGCGGCCACTCCGTAGCGGATCGCATGGAACCTCAATGCCACGTAGAAGACGATCACCACAGCGGCACACAGGACCGCCAGGAGGGCTCTTCCCTTCATCTCCCGCGCCACAACTGCGCCGATACTCGTAATCTGCCTCACCGGATGGGCCTCCTCGAAAGCCCCCACCAGTGTTTCCTCCGCCCTCTCCACTTCGCCCTCCGGTATGCGGAGATTGACGTTACTCATCTGCACATTCGGGGAATCCGGCCGTTCCACGATCATATCCCGGGCTTCCCCCGCAAACCCCGCCATCTCCAGGAAATACTCCACCACTGACAGCGGCTGGGCGGGCGAGAACTCCATGCTCACAAGCACACGGCCATCTTCATCCGGCTCATCATCCCGGACGGTAAAATCGGAGACCGACACGCTCCTGCCCCCCATATCGGCAAAAACATCATTCAGACGCTGTTTGATTGGATCCTGGCTCAACTCCATCACGTAATGACGTGTTTTCACATCAAGCGGTACAACCTCGACCGAATCCAGCCCGAAACGATCCGCATAGGCCCGAATATCCGTCTCAGTCAGCTCCTCATCCAGGGTCATGGTCATCTCCGGGCCGTCAAAGCTGATCACCGGGATATTGAGCTCGCGGGGAAGCTCGGACCTCAGAGCCTCGAGCCTTTCCGCATCTCCCCTGAGTTCGAAGGTTTGCGTGGCGTCCTCCTCTTCCACCACCTCCACATTTGAAAACTCCCGGCGCACCAGTTCCAGGTTTAACACCTGCCACTGGACCGGCTCCTCAAGCTCAACGGCCATGCGGGCAGCGCCATCCCCGTCCGACTCCACCTCGTCCATATCAATGGATATCGCATCACGCCTGACCCGGGCAAACGAGGCCATCCGAAGCATATCCGACCAGACCTCCATCATGTTGGTCAGGCGGGGTATATCCCGAACACGCACCAGAAACCTGTCGCTCTCGACCTCATCCTGGGCCAGTATGCGATCTATACTCTGCAGGTCCGAGGCCTCTCCATCGGACTCTTCCAGGGATTCTCGCAGACGCGTTTCATCAACCCCTTCCTCCAGCATCAGTTCCAGACTCCGCCCGTCGGAACCGATTCTCAGTCGACCCTTCTCACCCATGATCTCTGCATCTCGCAACGAGTCCGCAAGTCGGGGGCGAAGTTTTCTGCTCAGCTCGCCTCGTCCTACACCTTTTATGCGGACTCTGAAATCGGTGCTTTCCCCGCTTCTATCCCTCCCGCCCGGTCCCGTGCCCTGGACCTGAGCGTCCGTATATCCCCCGTCCGCAAGCTTATCTCGGACCTCCCCGGCGGACACAGGTTCATCGAAGGACAACTGCACAAGGGATCCCCCGGTGAAATCCACATCATACAGATCGGCACCACGACTGAAGAACACAACCAGCCCCACGACCACGACCGCTCCCGAGACCGCGAAGGCAGTCCTGCGCCAGCGGGAGTACGGTATGTCGGGAGTTCCCACCAGGTTGAACATGCGGAACTCCTCGAGCCACTCTCGGGAGACGGCTGTTTCCAGAGCCAGACGGGTCACATAAAGGGCCGTAAACATGCTGAGCACGAGTCCTGCTGAGAGCGTAATGGCAAACCCGCGGACCGGTCCCGTTCCGATCATGTAGAGTATCACTGCGGTGAGCAGAGTGGTCACGTTTGCATCTATGATCGTGGTATAAGCCCGTTCATAACCGTTACGCAGTGCCACATGAACCGTTTTACCGGCCTCAGATTCCTCCCGGATCCGCTCGAATATGAGCACATTGGCGTCCACAGCCATACCCACGGTGAGCAGGATCCCCGCCACCCCCGGCAACGTAAGAGCTGCACCAAGAACCCCAAGGACACCCACCAGCAGCACAAGGTTCAGAAGCAATGCCCCGTCGGCCACCAGACCACACTTCAGGTAGTAGATCCCGATGAACAGAAGCACAATGAGGCCACCGGCCAGGATGGCATTCAGCCCGCGGGCGATCGCATCTCTGCCCAGTTTTGGTCCCACGGTGCTCTCCTGAAGCAACTCCAGATCCACCGGGAGGCTGCCCGCCCGCAAGACCGTGACCATTTCATTCACTTCATCCATCGTAAAATCGCCTTCAATGATCCCCTTCCCCGGGATCCGGCTCCGGATCGCCGGCGCACTTTTCAGTTCTCCATCCAGTATGATCGCCAGATGCCATCCTCTGTTGCGCTCCGTGATCGAGCTGAACCGTGCTCGACCCTGAGAATCGAACTGAAACCCCACCGCCGGACCACCCTTCTGGTCCCGGCTTATATTCACGTTCGCCAGAGACTCCCCGGTGATTTCGGGTTCCCCTTCCTTCACAAGAAACCACTGTTTCGACTCATCATCTTCTACATACATCTTTTCGTATCCACTGACCTTCTTCCCCTCCTCCGCTTTCTTATAATCCTCCTGGAACTGCGCCTCGTCCCGGGGCATGGCCAGCTTGAACTCCAGCCGCCCCATCCGGGTAAGCCTGTTCTTCAGATCCCGCACCTCCGCCTGAGTCGCCCTGGGCACCTGGATAAGAACCCGATTGTCCCCCACCGCCTGGATACGGAACTCCTTGACGTTCTGCGGATCAATCCTCTGTTTGAGCACCTCGATTGTGTTGTCCAGCTCCCCGGAAAACTCCTGTCCCTCCGCCGGTTTGAGTTCATAAACCAGCTCAGTTCCTCCCGCTATATCCAGGCCGAGTTTGATCCGCCCCTCAATAAAAGTATCTCTCTGCTTAACAACGGTGCCGTCGTCACGCCGCTCAACCACCGTGGTCTCGGTCGTGCGGTCTCCGAGTGCGAGCGGGAGAAAACGCGAATACGTCTCCTCAACCTCCGGCTCCTCCGCATCGGGTCTCTCAACCACTCTTTCCCGCTGTGTCGTCACACGGACGGGAGGATAAACCGCATACACCGAAACAAGAATTAGACCCACAATAAAAAGCCACTTGGCAGAACGAGTCGACATGATTTACACTCTCTTTGCTGACAAACCGAGTAAAACTTAACGCCCGGAGCCGAAACACAGACATCGGCACAAACGGGTGGGTAACCGCGAGCCCGTAGAAATCAGGACGGCCGATATTGCGATCTCATCTCCCACCCCGGAGATCCCTGCAGGATCATTCTCCGCGGCCTCAAGACGAGCAAGATGATATCAGTATGTTTGGAACAACGTCAAGCTGTCTTTACCGAAACTTTCGTCTCCTGCCATAGCTGGAGAACTCTCATGACCCACCTCTGCGTCTCACTTACCGGATCCACACCGGCGGAACTGAGCGATATAATACGCGAGCTTCCCCCTTCCGCAACCGCCGTCGAACTGCGCATCGATCATCTCCATTCCCCGCTCCAGAGCTCAACTGAGGCCCTGAAAGCGATTCTCAACGCCACGGATAGAACCGTCATAGCAACCAATCGTCCTGCACGCGCGGGCGGAAAATTTCAGGGAGATGAGAAGAAAAGACTGAATACCCTCCGGGAGGCGGCAGAGGCCGGGGCGGATTACATCGACGTGGAGATGGACAGCAGTGCACGGCTCGGCCGAATTCCCGGCAATACCGGCCGGATTGTCTCCTGCCATGACTTCCAGAAGACACCAGAAAAGCTCTTCAGCATTTATCGGGACCTGAAAGAGGCCGGCGCGGATGTGGCCAAAATCGCCGTCAGAAGCCGCACAATCAACGATACAGGCGCCATCTTCAATCTGATGGAACGCTGCACCACCACAGACCTCATAGCCATCGGGATGGGAGAAAAAGGTATATGCACGCGAGTTCTCGCACCTAAGTTCGACACCTTTATGACCTTCGCCAGCGCGAAACATGATGCTGCAGCAGCCCCCGGTCAGGTCCCGTGCAAACAGATGGACGAACTCTACCATTTCAGCTCCATAAACCCGGCAACCCGGATCTACGGCGTGGTGGCCAATCCGGTGGCCCACAGCATGAGTCCGGCCATCCACAACGCGGCCTTTACCCGGACCAATCTCAACGCCGTTTACCTTCCGTTCAAGGTCGATAATGTGGAGTCCTTTTTTGAGGTCTTCGAACACCGCGATCTCCGGGGCCTCAGCGTAACCATCCCCCATAAACAGACAATGCTTTCCCTCATGGATGAGGTCGATGAACTGAGCCGGACTGTCGGGGCTCTCAACACGGTCGACATTCGCAACGGCCGACGCCTTGGATCCAACACCGACGCGGCAGCGGCACTGCAGGCCCTGCAACAGGCGGCCGACGAGGCCGAGATCCAGCTCGAACAATCCCATATCCTGATCGTCGGCGCCGGGGGGGCGGGCAGAACACTGGCCCATGTCCTCGCGGATAAATCCCGGCTGCTCAGCATCGCCAACCGGACCGTCGAACGCGCCGAAACTCTTGCCGGAGAAACCGGTGGATCTGCTTATGGCCTGGATCAGCTGAACTCTCTGGACCCCGATGTGCTGATAAACACAACCCCCGTGGGCATGCACCCGGACGTCGACCGGATCCCCGTCCCCCCGGATATCCTGCGCCCCGGCATGGTCGTTTTCGACGCCATTTATAACCCCATACAGACGCGGCTGATGCGCGAGGCGGAGGAGGCAGGATGCGTCATCGCCAGTGGATTTGACTGGTTCGTCTCCCAGGCAGCTGCCCAGTTCCAGACCTGGACCGACAGGGACGCCCCCCGGGAGCTCATGGCAAATGTCGTGCGCGATGAACTGAGCGGCCAGAAATAAGGACGTTTTGGTTGTGAAAACAGGTGAGATGTCTATATACAGCAGGCACCCGGCCGCACACAATTCCTTCCAGCAGGAACAGACTTATT
>JBKHGK010000142.1:0-5367 GCA_046539705.1 Candidatus Brocadiia bacterium
GTGAAATATACGGATTAACTCCACTTAACCATTTCTTGGCCCCCTCATGGAAACCTTCAGCATAAAGACCGGATCCAAAACCGAACTGCAGGATATAACCGGACACGTAAATGAGATTGTCAGTTCACGTTCGGTGCGAACGGGAACCTGCACCGTGTATGTGCCGCACACCACTGCGGCCGTCACAATAAACGAAAGCGCCGATCCGTCGGTCCGGAAGGACATTATTATGGAACTGAACAGCGTAATCCCCTTTGAGGATGGATATTCTCACATGGAGGGCAACAGCGCCGCACATATTAAAAGCACGATAGTGGGGGAATCAGTAACCATCATAGTGGATGAGGGCCGTCTTTCCCTGGGACGGTGGCAGGGAATATTCTTCTGCGAATTCGATGGACCGAGGACCCGACAGGTACATGTGCTGGTGAGAGAATGACATCCAAAGATATCATCAGTGCTGAGAAACCGGACTCTTTTCCGGAAGACGAGGTGCCATGGAGTCCGATGGCCGGGCTTATCCTTGTGCTCGTGTTCCTCGGATCTCAGGCGGTTTTCGGGAGCATCCCCCTCCCATTTCTCCCCGATTCGTATGAACTACCTTTTAAAGTTGGCCTGAGCAATCTGCTGGTGGTGGTCGCCGTTGGAAGTTTCATCGACCTGCGTGCGGGAAGTTTTCGCCGCGGATGCAAATCACTCGGTCTCCGCCTGCCCGGCTGGAGAAACCTGCTGATCCGCCCTCTCACACCGATGCTTCTTGGCATACCGGCGCTATTAGGCTGGGCCCTGATACAACAGTGGGCACTGGATAAGCTCGGGCTGACGCCCCCCCGCCAGATGGTGGTCCAGATAATGCAGGACCATCTTTCGGAGGGACTCTCGGTCGAGGTCGGGCTGTTCATCACCCTGGCGGTCGTCGTCGCTCCCATAACCGAGGAAGTTCTCTTCAGGGGAGTGCTGTATCTGCCGATGCGAGAGCGTTTCGGCACTATCCGGGCCGCACTGGCCGCTTCCCTGCTGTTCGCAGCAATGCATGGCTACGCCGCCGGATTCGGACATCTGTTCATTCTTGCCCTCGTTCTGACGTGGCTGCTGGAAAACACCAGAACCATGCTCTGGCCCATATTGATCCATGCTCTGCACAACGGCGCTATGATTGCCATACTTATACTGAGCGTTTGAGAAGAAATTAAGAAAAAATAGAGAAGAAATTGAGAGGATATTACGATGATGCCCGAGGTTGAGGAGCAGATGAAAGTTATCCGGCGAGGTGTCGCCGAAATCGTCCCGGAAGAGGAACTGATCGAGAAAATTGAGAGGTCGCGTGAGACCGACACCCCCCTGAAAGTCAAGCTCGGACTTGATCCGACCGCCCCGGACATACACGTGGGGAACGCTGTACCGCTGCACAAACTCCGCCACTTTCAGGATCTGGGCCATCACGCGATCCTGATCATCGGTGACTACACCGCCACCGTTGGCGATCCGAGCGAACAGAACACAATGCGACCGCAGCTCACCCATGAAGAAGTCATGGACCACGCCGAGACCTACCTGCAGCAGGTTGGCAAAATCGTGGATCTGGATGAGGCGGAGATCGTGCAGAACGGAAATTGGTTCGCCGATATGGATCTTGCCGACGTCATACAGCTCGCCTCAAAACTTACCGTCGCCCGATGCCTGGAGCGAGATGACTTTCGCAATCGTCTGGATGCCGGGACACCGGTTCACCTGCATGAACTGCTCTACCCCCTTATGCAGGCCTATGACTCGGTCATGATCGAAAGTGATGTGGAACTGGGCGGCACCGACCAGATTTTCAACATCCTGCTCGGGCGCAACCTCCAGCGGGAGGTCGGGCAGGACCCACAGGTGGCCCTGACCAATCCCCTGCTGGAGGGGCTCGACGGCACACAGAAGATGTCCAAAAGCAAAGGCAATTACATAGGGATCAATGAAGATCCGGCCAGTATTTACGGTAAGGCCATGAGCATCCCGGATGAGCTCATGGACAAATTTTTCCTCCTCACCACCGATCTTCCGCAGGACAGGATCGATGAACTTCTCTCCGACCAAGTTCATCCCCGCGATGCAAAGGCCGAGCTTGCGGCCGCCATCGTGGAGCGTTACTACGATCAACAGGCGGCTCGTGCGGCGGCGGAGGAGTTCAACAGAGTCTTCAGAGAGCGACGGCTCCCCAATGACATTTCTGATGTGGAAGTCCCAGCGGAAAAAGTAAAGGACGGAAGCCGGGTGTGGTTGCCCGGGCTCCTCAGAATGGCGGATGCCGCCTCATCAAATAGCCAGGCGCGGCGGCTGATAGAACAGGGAGGCGTGAGCCTCGGACCCGACGCGGACAACCTCGATACAATCAGAGAGCGGAACGCTGAACCCGAAGTGCACGATGGCGACATCCTGAAAGTCGGCAAAAAGCGGTTCTACCGCGTCCGATTGCCGGAACCGGACTGACACCAACACTGCCCCGAGGCCTGTGGGCATGAAAATTCAGTGAACCACCTCTCGTCCGCCTTCTCGGAAGAGTGGTTCACCGAAAAGTGACGATTGCACAATTGATTCATCCGGGCCAGTTGTACATAATTTGCTGGATGTAAAGTGTTTTTATCGTTTTGCACATCTGCTGAAAGGTGAAGATTCAATGGGTATTGGACAACGGAACGCATCGCAGGATACCAAACCAGACAAGTCCAAATGGATGTGGTACAGCTGCGGTGGATGCGTCGGATTGGCAATCGCAGGGCTTGTGGGTCTGGGTGTGCTGTTTTACTTCCTTGTGCGGGCTCAACCCGTTCTCCCCCCTGACACTTTCTTCCAGAGCGACGTGGACGGGCTGATGGTGCTGCAGCTGCGTCCCGAGCATGATGCCCTTGGGGAGCTGATAAGGGATCTGGCCGAGGATCCCCCTCAAAGCCTGAATCTCTCCGAGGAGGAACGGGAACAGCTTCAGACCCAGGCCGACCAGATCCCCGAAAACCTCAACGACGTCGCCCCCCTGCAGCTCGTGCTGCTGGCGAAACACCTCAAGGAGGCCAGCGACACCATTGAGATCGTCCAGATGACGGATATGGAAATGGTCGAAAAGCTGACGGCCGGCCCGGGAGACAAAAAGCGTTTTTCCTTCGCAGGTGCCGCTTCGGTCAAACCCTACAGCGGCTTCCTCAGATGGGTCGTCTCGGGGATAATACAGTCTTTTGAAGAGGAGGGAGGCGAGAGCGAAACCTATGAGGATGTGATCATAGGACGTTCCCCCAACAACACCCATTACCTGAGCGCCGTGGAGAATAACTTTTTCTTCGCGGAAGATCGCCAGAGAATAACCGACTGGATAGACACCGTCCACGGACAGGCCGACCGCGACGAGGAAGATTCCAGCGCTACCGGGACATTCACGGGCCCTGACCGATTGAAATCGCTGTATAACCGGCTCGATACGGAACATCCCGTACTCTTTGCGATGGATAATTCAGATGGACAGCTCGAGGACCTTCTCACCACGCTCGAGGAAGTCGATGCGGATGAGGCTCAGAACGGTGTCCCCTCGCTCACAAAGGTGCTCAGTGGGCTGGTCAAAAGCATTGGACTTGACTCCTCGGACGTCCAGGCAGCCGGCGGAACGTTCACCGTCGCATCCGCGGATACCGGTGAAATATCGCTCGTTGCCGAATGCACCAACCAGGAGGCCGCCGGGCGGATCGCCGACGATTTCACCGGGGCCATCAGAGAGGCCTATGGCGAAGGGGAAGATGTGAACGTCTCCGATGAATCAGAAGACGGTATCATGATTATCCGAATAACTGTCCGCAACCTGCAGTCCGCCATCCGAAGTGTCCAGTAAAGACTTTTATTCTCCGGTTCCGCCAATGCCAACCACCGAAGTCAGCGAGGACACCATCCGGGAAACCACAGAGGCGCACTCTCGCTGGGTCAACCGGGAGGAAGACGGCAGGAGGGCCGATTTCAGCAATATAGATGGACAGGGGCTGGATCTGAGCGGCGCCTGCCTCGCCGGCGCGCGTTTCTTCGGCGCCGACCTCAAAGGCGCCGACCTGTCCGGGGCCGACCTCCGGCTGGCCAACTTCGTGGAGGCCGATCTGTCCTGGGCCAGTTTTGAAGGAGCTGACCTGAAGGGAGCGGATTTCCGCGGAGCCGACCTCCGGGATGCCAACCTCGAAGAGGCCGATATGCGAGAAGCAACGATGCATGATGCTAACATCGAGGGGGCCAGCTACTCCCCCCAGCAGGTCAACCAATGGAACGAAAGGCTGGACTGATTTGTCGTCGAAAAACTTAATCCGAACCCACCTGACAGAACCGGGCAGAGCCGGCCGCTCGGATTCCGTCCCGTATTCCCAGAAAGCCTCTCAACCACAGTTCCACGGAGGTCAGCATGAGTGACGTAATGACAGTTGGTGTAATCGGCTGCGGTGGAATCGCCGGCAAACACATCCGACGATGTATCGACCGGTCCGATACGCGTGTTATCGCTCTGATGGATCCCTCGGAGGATCAACTCGAGAACACCATCCGGGATTTCCCCGCACTCAGCAGCGCCGAACGTTATAAAAGTCACCAGGCACTGCTTGAGGCCTCCGCCCCCGAGGCCGTCGTTATCTGTTCGCCCCACAAGTTCCACTTCCAGCAGATAATGGACAGTCTGGAGGCCGGCAGCCACGTACTCACCGAAAAACCGATGGTCTGCTCCATCGATCACGCAAGAAGGGTCATGGAGAAGGAAGACAGCACCGGGCGCACCGTGGCGATCGCCTATCAGCGTCACTGCGGCGGCCAGTTCCAGTATATCCGGAACTCGATTCAACACGGCCACGCCGGCGAGGTGCGCTACCTGACGGCGTTCCAGGCCCAGGACTGGCTGCACCTGACCAGCGGAACCTGGCGCCAGAATATGGAGCTGAGCTGCGGTGGACAGCTCAATGACAGCGGAAGCCACCTGATCGATATCATCCTCTGGATGACCGGTCTGTCCATCGAACAGGTCTCCGCCTCGGTCGATAACTGTGGCACCGAGGTTGATATCAACAGCGCGCTCGAGTTAACCTTCACAAACGGTGCCCTCGGGACTCTCAGCGTGGTGGGTGACTACCCCTCATCCGGAATGTATGAGGATATCACCATAATCTGTGAGAACCGGGCGTTTTTCCTGCGTAACGGCGAACTGACCGTCAGGACCGGTCGGGACGGAGAACGACATCGGGTCGATCAGTTCGAATATGATGTCGGATCCCCAACCGATAACTTCGTGGATAGCCTCCGGGGTGACGCCGAAATCCTGGCCCCCAGCCTGTGTGGGCTCCGCACGATCCAGCTGACCGAGGCCGCCTGGGAATCGGC
>JBKHGK010000143.1:0-5319 GCA_046539705.1 Candidatus Brocadiia bacterium
ACTTTCCACGACCCTCCATCCTGGCCGGAAAAGTGTCGATCCACCTCCACGCCCCATCCGCTGCACCTGTGCACGGCTTTGACCGTGAGCCACGGTTCAAAAATTCTATCGTCCCCCAGAGTTGATTTATACAGTGCCCCCCGGAGCTGTTTCTCCTGCCGTCGAAAAAAGGGATCTTCACACTCAAGCTCATACACCTGTGGTATTTCTTTATTGAACGCCACACCGCCCCGCACGATCAACAGCGGGCGGGTCTTTTCTAAACTGTTGTGTTTGCGCCACAGGCGGCGCAGTTTGTCCTGTTCAGGTCGTTCACATACTTCCTGATACTGTTTGACGAGGTCACGTAATATCTGGGCGTCGTTTTTTTGGTTCATAGTTGCATCCCGGGAATAGCGGAGTGCCGAACATGTTGTGGACCGCAGTTTTCTCTGGATTGTGCCCTTCTGTCATGCCTGATCAAGGTTGATACTCATCAGGAATTCGGCGTTATTCTGGGTTTTCTTGAGTCGTTCGAGCAGGACTTTGATACCTTCCTGTGGGGAGAGATCGCCGAGCATGTTGTGGAGCAGGCGCACCCGGCGCAGCTCGTCTTCATCCATCAGGAGTTCCTCCCGACGTGTTCCGCTCTGGGTGACGTCCACGGCGGGGAACATGCGTCGGTCCGCCAGGTTGCGATCCAGATGGAGCTCCATGTTACCGGTGGCTTTGAACTCCTCGAATATGACGTCGTCCATTTTGCTGCCGGTTTCCACGAGGGCGGTTCCGATGATGGTGAGGCTGCCTCCCTCCTCGATGTTCCGGGCGCTGCCGAGGAATTTTTTCGGTTTTTGCAGTGCGGTGGACTCCACCCCGCCGGTGAGTATCTTGCCCGAGTGGGGCACCTCGTTGTTATGGGCACGAGCCAGGCGTGTGATCGAGTCCATGAAGATCACGACGTCCTTGCCGAACTCCACCATGCGTCGGGCTTTCTCCTGGACCATATCGGTGACCTGGATATGGCGTTTGGGAGGTTCATCGAAAGTCGAGCTGATGACCTCCGCTTCGGGCACAGTGCGGTCCATGTCGGTCACTTCCTCCGGACGTTCGTCGATGAGCAGGATGATGACATAGCATTCGGGATGATTCTCGATAATGGCGTTTGCCATCATCTGCATCAGGACCGTCTTACCGGTGCGCGGGGCGGCCACGACGAGTCCCCGCTGGCCCTTCCCGATCGGGGTGACCATGTCGATCACCCTCGTCTCCAGCACATCCTGATCCGTCTCCAGGATGAGTCTTTCGTCGGGGTGCAGGGGGGTAAGGTCCTCGAACCGCGCGGTTTCGGTGGCGAGTTCGGGCTTCTCATAATCGATCGCATCCACGTGGAGCAGCGCGAAGTAGTGTTCGCTGTTCTTTGGTGGGCGTATTTTCCCCGATATTACGTGACCGGTGCGGAGTCCGAAACGCCGGATCTGACTCGGAGACACGTAGATGTCGTCCGGGCTGGGCATGTAGCTGTAGTCGGGGGATCGCAGGAATCCAAATCCTTCCGAGAGTACCTCCAGGACACCCTCTCCGTACATTTTGCCGTCTTTGTTGACCCGTTTTTTGAGGATCTCAAAGATCAATTCCTGTTTTTTCAGGCTTTTGGACTTCTTGATATTCTCCTCGCGGGCAATTTGCTGCAGTTCCTTGATAGTTTTTTTCTGCAGCTCCTCAAGGTGAATTTCCTTTTCAGAATTCTGCTTACTCTTTTTGTTCTTCGTCTTGGGCACTTATTTACCTCCTGTTCGATTGGCGCAATGACAGCATGAGGGTGTATGAGCCCCATACGCTTCTCAGGCGTCCGCTGAGCGGGACTGTCAGTCAGTTTGATTCTGTATTTTCTGTACTAGAGATTGAATTTGAACATGCAATTTCTCGTGCGTCTCATCGTTTGTCACCACCTTATCGGCGATATTTCGTTTTCGATCAGTGGATATCTGATGCTTCTCCCGTCTCCGTAACTCCTCGGGGTTCCATCCCCGGTTGCTGTTCACTCTTTCCCGTCGCTGCTCTTCGGGGGCGTCAACGAAGATCAACAGATCACAATATCGTCTGTCCAGTCCTTTCTCCACAAGCAGAGCGGCATCGAGGACCACCGGTCCGGTTGCCCCGTCAATCTCGGCGTCAATCCGGCGGATGACGGGAGGATGGACGACATCGTTCAGTTTCTCCAGCTTCCTGCGACTGTCGAAGGCCGCTTCGGCCAGCCTGGCGTGGTCGATGCCGCCATTACGGCCCAGTATTTCATCGCCGAATTCGTCGGCCAGGCAGTTTTGGATTTCTTCCTGCTGCAGCACCTCGTGGGCAATTCTGTCGGCGTCGATACGGTGGAAACCGTTTTCTTCCAGCATCCGGGCCACCGTGCTTTTCCCGCTTGCTATCCCACCAAGAAGCCCCACAACATAGGTGTCGGAATCTGTCCGGCCGTGTGTCTCATTCATTTTGCTTCGTCCCAGTTTCGGCCCGTGGCCACGTCGACCTCGATCGGTACCGATAAGTCCATCGCCCCGCTCATCCTGTCCACCACGAACTGGCGAACGGGATCGATGTCCACCTCGGGGACCTCCAGCACCAGTTCATCGTGAATCTGCAGAAGCATGGCGCTGCGATCACTGATCTGCTCGAGCTCATCGTGGATAGTAATCATCGCCAGTTTGATCATATCGGCCGCGGTTCCCTGTATGACGCTGTTGACCGCGATACGTTCGGCCGCGCTACGCACGGTTCCTGAGTCACGTATGCCCTTAATGTGGCGTCGACGTCCAGAAAGCGTCCGGACGTATCCATTTTCCCGGGCCGTCTGAATGGTTTTGCCGATGAAGCGTTTCACCCCCGGGTAGCGATCAAAATACTGATCGATAAATTCCCGGGCTTTTTCCACTGAGATTCCGAGTTGACCACTCAGTCCGTAGGGGGTCTGTCCATAGACGATCCCGAAGTTCACGGCCTTTGCGCGGCTGCGCATCGATTCGGTCACCTCCTCCTCGGTGACGTCGTGTATTTGAGCGGCCACGAATCTGTGGATGTCCCGTCCGTTTTCGAAAGCTCCACGGAGAGTTTCATCCTCCGAGCAGTGCGCCAGTATGCGCAGTTCCACCTGTGAATAATCGGCGCCCAGCAGTAACATGTCCTTTTCACCGGGAATGAATGCTTTCCGGATCCTCCGCCCGGTTTCCGTTCGGATCGGTATGTTCTGCAGGTTGGGGTCGCTGCTTGAAAGCCTTCCCGTGGCCGTTCCCGTCTGGTTGAACGAGGTGTACAGTCGCCCGCTTTTCTCGTCCACGATCTCCACCAGGGCGTCGGCGTAAGTGCTTTTGAGTTTGCTGAGCTTGCGCCAGCGGAGCATATACCGGGCGATCGGGTGGTCGTCCGCGAGGTCCTCAAGCACGTCCCTGGCGGTGGAATAGCCGGTGCTGGTCGTCTTGCCCCTGGGTGGGGGCAGTTCCATCTTTTCAAAAAGCACTTCACTGAGCTGCTGGGGCGAGTTGACGTTGAATTCTGTGCCCGCCTCTTTGAATATCTTCTTTTCCAGTTCCTTCAGTTCGGTCTCGAATTCCCGGCTGATCGTGCGCAGCTGTTCCTGGTCGACCCTGATGCCCCGCCATTCCATGTCGGCCAGGACATGCACCAGGGGAAGTTCCATATCTCGAAAGATGGACATCAAGTTGCATTCGTCCAGCTGGTCCATCAACAGTTCGGAGAGACGCAGCGCAATATCGGCGTCCTCACATGCATAAGGTCCCACCTTCTCGACCGGCACATCGGCCATGTTTTTCTGGTCTTTGCCGCTTCCGATCAGCTCTTTGATAGAGATGTTTTCGTAGTTCAGATGGCGTTTTGCCAGGGAGTCGAGTCCGTGATTGCGATGGCCGGGATGCAGCAGGTAGGACGCTATGAGAGTATCGCACGTGATACCACGCAGGGTCACGTCGTGTGCTCTCAGAACCTGCATGTCATATTTGAGATTCTGCCCGATCTTACCGATTTCCGCATTTTCAATGATTGGTTTGAGAATCCGGAGCGCCCTCTCAGGGGGGCAGGTGTCGGCGCCTTCGGGCCCACGGGTTGCCACGTATACACCCTGGCCCGCTTCCCAGCTCAACGCGATGCCAACTATCCGGGCCTCTCGGGGGTTCAGGCTTGTGGTTTCCAGGTCGATTGCAAAGGGAGCTTTGTCCTTAAGAGTCCGCCCGAGCTGTTTGACCTCGCCAACATCGGTAAGGGTGGAGTAGTCGGTCTGGCTTCTGTCATAGCTTTTTCGTCGCCCTTCCGATCCGGTGTCAAACAGGTTTCCCTGAGTTTCAGACGTCGTGCTGGAGTCAGGGGGGATTGGTTCATCGGTCTCAACGAGGGATTCGAACCCGAGTGCCCGGAAAAAGGCGACCAGATCCGGGTTTGGCCCGTCGGTCACCCGGCAGTCCTCAGGTGTCAGCTCGACCGGTATGTCGTCGTGTATGGTCACGAGCCTCCGGCTGAGTTCCACCTCATCCCGATTTTCGCTGAGCTTTTTCCGGAGGGCGTCGCCACTCACTTCCTCAAGGTTTGCATACAGGTTCTCAACAGTTCCAAATTCTCGGATGAGTTTTCCGGCGGTTTTGGGGCCGACCCCGTAGATGCCGGGGATGTTATCGCTGTTGTCACCGGCAAGAGACATAACTTCGATGATCTGTTCCGGCCGGAGTTCCTTTTTTTTCTTGAGCTCCTCTGGATCCAGCCATTCCTCTTTGTTTTTATGGAGATGCAACACGTTGATGTGATCGCCGATGCACTGTTCCACATCCTTGTCGGTGGTAACCATGACCGCATCCATGCCGGCCTGCACCGCCCGGCGGGCCGCGGCACACATTACGTCGTCGGCCTCATAGTTGTCTTTGACGAGGACCGGTATGTTCCAGGCTTCCAGCATTTCTTTTATCACCGGTATCTGCTGTTGAAGGGCATCCGGCATCGGTTTTCGGGTGGCCTTGTACTGATCATAGATCTCGTGTCGGAACACTTCCCCTTTCGGGTCGAACACCACCGCCAGGTAACGCCCTTCGTAGTCCTGTTCGATTTTCCGGATAAGTCGGGCAAAGCCGTAGACGGCGTTGACCGGTGCCCCATCGGGGCCAGTGAGGCCTTTAATCGCGTAGAATGCCTGGTAAATGTGCGAGTGGGCATCAATCAGAAAAAGTCTGTCAGGCATGGAAAATGCTCTTGGAAAGCCTGCTGATCATGGTGACGCTGGTGTTGATTTGCGACTAACCCGTATATTTCACGAGTCGTCAGTGCGCCATATATAAGAACAGACAA
>JBKHGK010000144.1:0-5237 GCA_046539705.1 Candidatus Brocadiia bacterium
CCTCAATCCTTAATTGTTCTAAAAGCAATTTCAGCAAAGGTGAATCGCAAAGTCATAGACAGGTTTATAACAACAGGGTGTTTTTTAACAGTGCCGGCAACACCGGTTTGGTCTACGACCGAGCCGTCAGCACGCCATCTATAAGAACAGCCTGCAGTTGGGGTATAAGAATACACCTGCCTTTGACTGTTCTTATATCTGGCGCACTGACGACCCGTGAAATATACGGGTTTGCGCAGAGGGCGCGACAACGTATCTGAGGGTCATGCCCGGGGCGTAAGATTACGGCCCATTCGGGCTATTCCTGTGGCTGATGGGGGATGGGGGGTGGGGAGGGGCAGGAACTGATACCGGTCCATTCCGATCCGGCGTGGCACGAGGTGGTCCGGCACAGGTGTTGCTTGATACGTGGAATATGGAATAGGCCGGCTGCTTGACGGTCTTCGCACGGGCCCGTACAATATTTGACGCGTTTGCGGTTTTTTTTCCTTTCAGACAGGGGTCGGTGGATGCGCGGCTCCTGATATATAAAGCAGCCATGAGCAGATTTCGTCGAACGTTTCTGACCGGTGTCGCGGCTCTGTTCCCGATACTGATAACGGTTTTTCTTCTGAGCTGGCTGTATGCGCAGCTGGACCGCACCATAGGGCATAACGTGAACTCGGTATGCCGTCGGGTGCTGGTGGAGCGGCGTGACCTGTTTGAGATGGTGTTTCCGTCGGCCGGTGAAGAGGTAGCCGGGAATGAAGAGGCTCGACTGGAGTATGCGGAGGAGAATTTCCCCGGATTTGTGGGCCTCAGCATTGGAATTGTCGGCGTTCTTCTGGTGGTTTATGGTATTGGATTGATAGTTCGCGGATACGTCGGAGCCCGGCTGGTCAGCCGGGTGGACGGGTTTTTCGAGCGGTTTCCGGTGATAAAATCCATATATCCCCATGCCCGGCAGGTTGCGGATTTTTTGTTTGGTTCTCACAACAGGCTCGGGTTCAGAAGAGTCGTTTCGGTTCAGTATCCCCGCAGGGGTATATATACAATGGGATTTTTGACCGGCGACGGGTTGAAAGAGATCCAGGAGAGTGCGGGACAGAACCTGGTGTCGGTGTTTATACCCACTTCTCCGGCCCCCCTGACCGGTTTTGTGATTCAGGTGCCCGAGGGTGAAGTGCAGGAGCTTGATATGGGTATTGAACAGGCTGTGAGGTTCTGCGTGACTGCCGGTATGGTCTCGGACCCACGGCAGCGAACGCGGCCAAATCTAGGACCTCGTTACTGGACGGATGTGAATGAGGAGCCCGAGGGCGAACAGGTGGAGGAATCAGACCGGGAGCATGAGGCGATGGAAGATGTGACGCAAAATGGTGAGGGCGACTCGGTAGAGTAGAGTTGCGACAAACAGAAAGTGAGGACGAAAAGTGGATCTGACCATAAGTGGACGACACATGGACATCACGGATGCGATGGAGGATCATATTCGAGCGCGGGTGGACAAACTGCCCCGGCTTGATGATCATGTTCAGAGCATCACGGTGACTCTTGATGATACTGGGGCGGGTGACGAGGTGGAGGTGATCGCCAAGTGTCACCAGAAGGTGCTTGTGACCAGTTCCAGCGGGCATGACCTCTATGCCTCCATAGATGAAGCTTTTTCAAAGATGGAGCGGCGCATCCGTAAGTTGCATGAGAAGCTCGTGGAAAAACGCAATCGGGAGGCACAGAAAGCGGCAGAGCGGGAAAGAACTCCCTGATGCGTTGTTTCTGGCTGCCCGGAAGATCTCTGCTGTTAGAATGATGATTCGTCCGGTTTTTGAATTTATACTACGGTAAGAAAGATGGAATTGAGAGAGTTTTTGGACGAAAATTACGTGTTCGAGGGCCTGGAGAATCAGCGCCGGGATGATGTCCTGAAGGAGCTTCTGGAGCGGCTCTGTGAAGCCGATGGAATACCCGGAGACAGGCTTGAGGACGTATTCCACGCGGTCGTGCAGCGCGAGAGTATGGGCACCACAGCAATAGGGCGTGGGGTGGCGGTGCCCCACGCTCGGATGGACGATTTTGACCGTACGCTTATAGCGGTTGGTTTGAGTGAAGAGGGCGTTGATTTTCGTGCGCTTGATGGCGAGCCCGTACATGCTATTTTTCTGGTGCTCGGTGATGAAGCCAAATCGGAGGAATATATAGATGTTATGAAGACGGTGAGCGATCTGGTGCAGACGGATGATTTTCGGCGGTTCGTGTTTCGAGCCAATGATGGTGCCGAAGTGGTCGACGTGATGGATAAGATGACCGGATAGAAGGCCTTTTGGCTCGTACAGGTCAAATTTAAAGGGATGAGAGGACAGGGGGACAAAAAGAGGATGATGAACAACGATCAGGAATACAGTGACAGGGTACAGATAAAAAACCCGCTGGGGTTTCACGTGCGTCCGGTCCAGCGTTTTTCGGAGCTTGCCCGGGCGTTTGCGGGAGATGTGGAGGTGGAAATCAATGATAAAAAGGCCGATGGCAAAAGTGTGATGGGACTGATGAGTCTGGGCGCGCAGAGCGGATCGGAGATGAAGATTATCACGCGGGGGCCGGATGCACGGCAGGCACTGGATGTGCTGAAATTTGTGGTGGGGGAGAACTTTTTCGTGGAGGATCTCCCGGAATCAAGTGAGGAGGGCGACAGGCATATAGAGCGCCTTGCCAGGTTCAGCTCGTGTTTTGAGTGTGATATCTGGGTGGAGGTGGAGGGCCAGAAGGTGAGAGCGACGGATCAGGATGCTCTGAAGGACGTGGGGCTGGAACCGACCAGTGCGGTCCAGTTTCATGTCGAAGGGGATGACGGGGAGCAGGCGGAAAAAGTGCTGGGCAAGCTTGCCGAATACAGTTTCTATGTTGAGGAAGCCATGGGTTCAGGAACACAGACAAAAGGATGAGGAATGGACATACGTCAGGGAGTCCCGGCCTCACCGGGCATAACAATCGGGCGAGTTTTTCTGCTGGAGGCCGAGGGGGTCCGTATAGCGGAGCATTTTATCGATCCCGCCGAAGTTGATCGTGAGCTGGAACGCCTGGAAAATGGCTTTGAGGAGGCTCTTCAGGAGCTGGAGGATCTTGCCGAAGATGTGCAGGAGAAGGCAGGGACCAAAATAGCCGAAATCTTTGTGGCCCATGCGGGCATGCTCCGGGATGAGAGCTTCCGGGAGGAGTTTTATGATCGTATCAGGGATAAGCACTTCACCGCCGAGTTCGCCGTCTCCCGCACCATGCGGCACTGGCGGAAAGTGTTCAAACGGGATGAGTTTCTGGCCCCGCGGGTGGCGGATCTGGAGGACCTGGAACGGCGGTTGCTGCGCCATCTGCTCGGGGAAAAGCGGGAGGAGCTTTCCAGTCTTAAAGAACAAGTCGTGCTGGTGGCGCATGACCTTAAACCAAGCCAGATAGCCTCGGTGGATACCGAGCACGTGCAGGCTTTTGCCACGGATGTGGGGGGGCCGACCAGCCACACGTCAATCATTGCCTCCGCTCTGGGATTGCCGGCTGTGGTGGGCCTGGGAGGGGTGACCAACGAGGTCAGCGGAGGGGATATGATGATTGTGGACGGTGACCGGGGGACGGTCATCTGTGATCCCGACGAGGAAACCCTGGAACGATATCGCACCCAGCGGGATGAGCATGCGGAGAGCGACCGGGCCCTGGTGGAGGAGTTACGTGACCAGCCGGCGGAGACCACCGACGGACGGCGCCTCAACCTGATGGTGAATATCGAGTCGCCGAAAGAGATCGGCAAGGGGTTGGACTATGGCGGGGAAGCCATCGGGTTATACCGAACTGAGTTCCTCTACATGACGCGTGACGAGCCGCCCACGGAGGCCGATCACATGCACGCCTATGTGGACGCTATAAAACAGCTTGAGGGGCGCCCCCTGACCATCAGAACCCTGGACCTGGGGGCGGATAAGTTCATGGAGGATGATCCCCTGATGGAGGAGCGGAATCCATTTCTGGGGCTCCGGTCCCTCCGGCTGTGTCTGGATCAGCCCGAGATCTTCGAGATTCAGCTCAGAGCCATCCTGAAGGCTAGCGCGCTCGGACCCGTTCGCCTGATGTTTCCACTGGTTACTGACCTGAGAGAGCTGGAACAGGCGTGGGAAATACTGCTCAAAATACAGGATGAGTTTGACCGAAAGGGCGAGGAATACGATGAAGATATGCCCGTTGGGATAATGATCGAAGTCCCGTCGGCGGCGGTCTGTGCCGATGTGCTGGCACGGCACTGTGACTTTTTCAGTATCGGCACCAATGATCTGATACAGTATACACTGGCTGTGGACCGGGCCAATGAACACGTGGCCGACCTCTACAGGCCCGAGGCTCCGTCCGTGCTGAGGCTGATCAAAATGACCGTTGAGGCGGCGCGCAATAACGGGATACCGGTTGGCATGTGCGGTGAGATGGCCAGCGCGGTTATCTACACTCCGCTGCTCCTGGGGCTTGGCATCGATACCCTGAGTGTGGCACCGGTGCAGGTGCTGCCGGAGGTGAAAAAAATCGTACGCTCCATAAGTTATGCCGAGGCTCAGGAGCTTGCCTCCGATGTTCTCAAAGCCGAACATCCCGACATAGCACTTCAAAGGCTGGAGGAACGCTGCCGCGAGCTGCTGCCCGAGCTCCTTGGCACCGGTTGAACACGAAAAATGGCACGTTAGCATTTTGTCCGGTCAGAAAAACAGGATGCCCCAGCCTGTCATTAGTTCACCAGCAACCAGGAACCAGAAACCCGCTCTCTCTCAAGCGCCCCTTACATGTTCGCACCCTATCCCGGGGCTCCGTTCGGCCAGACCCCCGGCCTCACTCCACCCCGAGCTACGCTCTCAATCGGCCCTTCGGGCCTCTGGCCTCTTCTTACTGTGCGTGTACCGTCAATTCGCACCTGCGCGAAGCGCTTTCGGAGTGCGCCGGCCATGCCGGCGCTTTTGACTTTCGCGCCATTAACATCCGGGGACGCCGGGACGGCCGAGACCAGCTCCGGACATCCTGAGCGGGTCCAAAAAAAAAAGACAACCTAACTTTTTCGGACTTCCCCGTGACCACCGCGTTTTCCCTGTGTTTTCCGCATTCCAGGCGCTGAAGCCCCGCACTACCAACACCCCGGCAGCGTTTTTCCTCTCGATTTCTTCTCCACTACATCCCCATTTCTTCTCTAACCGCTGTTCACCTGTACGCTGTTGCCGGCCAACTCAGAACTCAGAACT
>JBKHGK010000145.1:0-5226 GCA_046539705.1 Candidatus Brocadiia bacterium
TTGAGGTTTGTGAAATATGCGGGCCAATCGGGCCACCCATTCGGTCGTTCTGCTCCTGTCTCCGCAACCCCCTTGACCGTGAAGTGCGGGCTACAGATCTTTCCGGGCTTTGTCCAGCCGATCCGCGAAGTCCGGGTTCGTCTCCTTCTGTTCCTTTGCCTTTTCGACGGAATGCTTGACGGTGCTATGGCTCCGCCCTCCGTAGAACCTCCCGATGTCCGAGAGGGAAAGATCCGTTGTCTCCCTGGCCAGATACATGGCGGCCTGTCTCCCCCGGCAGACACTGCGTCTCCTGGAACGGCCCTGAAGCTGATCCGTGGAGACATCGAACGCATTGGCAATGGCCTCAGTTATGCTTTCGATGCCGGGTGCTATGTTTCCTCCGGCACGCTTGGCCCCAAGTATTTGTTGCGCCACTGACAGGCCAACCGTCTGCATCCCCTGCAGCGTTCCGGCCGCTGCCAGAGAACGCACCGCCCCATCAAGTTCTCTCAGACTGTCGCCGTATTCTTCGCTCACAAAGCCCAGCACCTGTTCATCAAGGCTGACGCCGTGGCTATCCCCCAGGGAACGCGCAATATCGACTCTTTCATTCCGCGGGGGATTGACCAGTTCCACCCAGAAAGCGGCGCCGAGAAGGTTCTCAAAGGACTCTTTGGTTTCCTCCAGTTCTCCGGGATGCTTCGCCGCGCTCAGAACTATGCGGCCGCCCGATTCCTTTATGCTTTTTGCGGTATGGAGCAGTTCCTCCTGCGCCGCCGGCTTACCCTCCATAAACTGTATTCCGTCCACAATCAGAAGGTCACAACCGCGGTAGTTACGTCGGAATTTATAGGTCTTTCTGTTCTGCAGAGCGTGATAGTAGCCATTACACCACTCCTCCGCCCGGCAGTAATGGGCCTTCCCCACGATATTCCCTTCACCGGCGGCATGCGCAACCGCGCGCAGCAGCGCTGTTTTTCCGGTCCCATGCTCTCCCAGTACCAGCAGGAATTTGAACTGTGGATTTGTGCGGATCGCGATTTCCCTGGCGGCAAGAAACGGCAGCTGGTTGGACTGAGACTGCACGAGGTTGTTAAAGGTGAACTCCGGATTCGCCCGCTCGGCCCGCCCGGTGTCTTTCTCGACCGGAGAAGTGGCCGGTGCTCCATGCGCGGATTCACCCAGCACCTTCTGCGCCTCACTTTCATCACCCCGTTTTTTTTCGCGCATTTTCCTCAGCAGCTTCGGCGCCACATCGAACCGAACCTTCAGTTCTTCCCCCAGAAAATCCCGCGCGGTCTGCCGAACGGTATCCTGATATTTCTTCTCCAGATACTGCTTTATAATCACGTTCGGAACCCCCACCACCAGCTCATCCCCATCAAATTCCATAAGCTCCGTCTGTTTGAACCAGAGCCCGAACCTCTGAACCCCAAGACGCTTCTTTATTTCCCCCTGTATCTCCCTCCACATCTCCTGTCTCGGACTATCCCCATCCGCCTTCGCGTCCTCCGATACACCTTCGGCCTTTTCCGCCCGCCTCCCTTTGTCCACCACACTCCGAAGATGATGCGAAGAATTTTCTGACACAGAATCCCTCCGTCACGACACAATGTCGCTTTGAAAATTAATGACCAAACCGTTACTGATAGGAGAAAATATCGGGAAGTTGGAAAGGAATTACCCCGGGTGCCCACGCAGCCCAGTCGATGGAGTCACACCTGCCCTAACCCCATCGCCAGAAGTCCCAAAACTGGTCCTCAGGATCTGACCGTGATCGTCGAACTGGCTCACCGTCCGCTCCCGTAACCCGAGTAATACTGACGCTGAATGATTCAACCTCAAACTGCTCGTTCCCGACTCACAAAGATATTAGCCCACCAGGTCTTTTCGGTCAACGTTTCGCCGCCACAGGATGTTCTCTCTCAGCTGGCGCATATCCCGTAAGTAATTGGATCCCAAACCCATGAACCAAAAGAACCCGCTACGGGCGCCCCCAATAATCGCCGGATAAGCCCGGAATTCGGTTCCACCCCCCTCCACCGTGATCAGTCCCCTAATCTATCTTTCCTCATATAAATCAAACACTTACGACGCGTGGGGACTCACAGCGGAGAGATGTCCAGAGAAAAACGCCTCAGATGCCTGCAAACCGGCACCTGAGCAGCTCTCGGATCTACGGCCCGAAAATAGCACGACACATACACTCCGTGTTACCCGATGCCGGATCTGTTCCGCTCCCAAAGCCCTGTCCGGACACTTCTGGCGGGGATCAACCAGAATCACAGCACTCCCCGGCAACAACGGCAGGGATCCGACCGGTCTCCACGAATTCCGAGTCTTGACGGTCCAGAGGTGTTGCCGTAGAATAAGTCGTATGATGATCACAGGATTTCACAGAAAAGTCCCGCTACCGGATATCAACGGCGCCCTCCCATTGTGATTATGGGGCTGGCGGGCCGTGCAGGGGCTTTGTCCGATCGTGAAATACAGCCTTTCGCTGATGCCCTGCAGGCTCACGAAGAAACCTGCAGGGCTTTTTATGTGTTCCGGATAACTTGACTGAAATGAGCTGCACCATGCATGAACAGTATTCTGAGCATAAGGACGTGCCGGAGAAGAGGGGACAAAGCGCGGCGCATACCTGCCACCTTCCCACGGGTGCAGCTGCGCCGTGCGCCCTGGCCGGAGCTTCGGTCAGGCTGTTTTTCCCCCGAACTTTCACCTCAATCACCCTGGAGCACGTCCAATGAACGAAACACAGACGGATAAAGATACGGTCAGAATATTCGACACCACCCTCCGGGATGGCGAGCAAGCCCCTGGCTCGTCCATGACCACGGAAGAGAAAATACACGTTGCCCGGCAGCTCGAACGGCTTGGAGTGGACGTCATAGAAGCGGGCTTCCCCATATCGTCAGCGGGAGATTTCGAAAGCGTAAAACAGGTCTCACAGGCCGTCACCACACCCATCGTGGCTGGCCTTGCCCGATGCACGAAAGATGACATTCACCGGGCTGGAGAGGCTCTGGAGAATGCCAGCAACCCCCGTATTCATGTGTTCCTCGCGACCAGTGAGATCCATCGAACTCATAAGCTGAAAAAGGCGCGCGATGAGATAATCAAGCTCGCAGTGGAGGGGGTGGAGATGGCAAAAGACGTCTGCGATGACGTCGAATTCAGCCCGGAGGATGCCAGCCGCACCGAACCCGACTTCCTTGCCGAGGTGGTTGAGGCCGTCATAGAAGCGGGGGCCCGCACTGTTAATATCCCCGATACCGTGGGTTATGCAATCCCCGAGGAATTCGGTGGGCTCATCGATATGCTTCACCGCGATGTTCCCAATGCAGAAGAGGCCACGATAAGCGTCCACTGCCACGACGATCTCGGACTCGCCGTGGCCAACTCCCTGGCAGCGGTACGGAACGGGGCCAGACAGGTGGAATGCACCATGAATGGTCTCGGAGAACGGGCCGGAAACTGTTCCCTCGAAGAAGTCGTGATGGCCATCCGAACCCGTGAGGATTTCTTCCACCTGCATACGGACCTCAACACGCGACAGATAATGCACACCAGCCGCCTTGTGAGCAACGTAACGGGAATGACAGTCCAGAGAAACAAAGCCATAGTCGGCGACAATGCCTTCGCTCACGAGGCGGGCATCCACCAGGACGGCATGCTGAAGGAAAAAAGCACCTATGAGATTATGCGCCCCGAAGATGTGGGCGTGGACCGGACCCGCCTGGTGCTGGGGAAACACAGCGGCCGCCATGCCTTCCGCCAGCGGCTCGAAGAACTTGGCATACAGCTCGATGATACCCACTTCGAAAAAGTATTTCAGAAATTCAAAAATCTGGCCGACAAGAAAAAAGAAATTTTCGACGAGGATCTGGAAGCGCTCGTGCGAGACGAACTGGAACGGGCCCCGGACATAATTCGTCTCCAAAATTTCCATATCTCAAGCGGAACGAGCACGGTGCCAACGGCCACCGTTATGATGGAGATCGAGGGCGAACTCAACACCGACGCGGCCACCGGTGATGGACCGATTGACGCCGCCTACCGCGCAATAGACAGGATTACCGGCATGGACTGCGAACTGACTGACTATAGCATCCGCGCCGTTACCGGCGGTAAGGACGCCATGGGAGAGGTATCACTCCAGGTGGATTCCGATGGAATACGTCAACGAGGCCGCGGCACGAGCACCGATATAGTGGAAGCAAGCGTCAGGGCCTATATGGCCGCGATAAACCGCATGGCCAAACGACTCCAGAACGGCACGGACGATACGGAAAAACACCTCCGGGGAACATGATCCGGACAATATCCACCACCTGTGTTATTGCGGTGTGCGGGACACCTAACCCAAAAGGGCAAAATACGTTCCGGTTTTTGTTTCCTTGAGCCCGCAAAACCGGGCGATTGAGAGCGCAGCCGCGCCTGAGGCCGCCCGCCGGGCTGCTCTTTGTGGTTTCCGTATTCATAACGCTCAAGCTGAAAGCGGTGGCATGGCCACCGCACTCCCAAAGGGACTTCGCCTCATTACATCCCGCGTTCACCGTGAATACCACCTATGCAAATATGGCTGGGTTAAAGCCCCGCCCTTTCCCGCTATGCGCAATCGGACGGCGCTACGTCTGAGATAGCCCCTTTCAACGGCTCCAAAACGACAACTTCTCCGAAAGAGAAACGCCTGCACGCAGGCATATTAGCGCATCGGTGGTCCTAAACTGATTGCCGTCGATTCAAAAAACCTCTGTGTCATCTGTGGATACAAGCCGTTGCATTTATCGCTCCCGTTAGCGCTCGATGTTTCTGTCCCAATATTTCCGTCCTTTTAGAAATCCTCCGGCTCTTCCGGCGCTGAGGTTTCGCTCATGGGATTGTCCGTATTTGTTGCTTCGTCGTCCGCTTTCTCATCGGACGGTTCGGAGACCGGCTCGTTGGTATCTTCCCGGAGTTTTTGCATTCCGGTAAAAGCCATCATCCCCACCGATACAAGGAGTATCACGGCCCCTATCGTGGTGATCCCTGTCGCCAGCGCGGGAGAATACGCCGGTGAAAATTCAGCCGCCGGAAAATCAGGCTGTTGCTGGAGTATCAACGCCAGCGATCGATCATAATTCATCATATATACCAGCGGAAAAACAGTAACCAGCCCGCCAACGATCATACCCACTATGTATGCCGCCATCTCTTGTGCCTCCTCTAATTCGAGTCTCACCAAAACAACAGCAATTT
>JBKHGK010000146.1:0-5187 GCA_046539705.1 Candidatus Brocadiia bacterium
ACCGATCCGCACCAGTCAAACTGTTTTCCAATCACGAGCCCTATCCACTATAATCCAGCTCGGATTTTACTCAGCGTCACTTACAGGGGACTCTGATACCCTCACTTCAATATTTGTGTAAAAAATTCTGTGGAATTATCCGTAAACTCCGAGCTAAGCGGTCGGTCATAAGTCTATTCCTGTTGAGAGAAATTTTGCGCGGGCAGCGAAGCTCGCGCTACGTATAACAGGCATCCTTGCCTGTTTTTCCTTTACAGGATGGCATACACTGGTTCGGCTCTATGCCCTTTTATCTCCGCAGGCAAGGATGCCTGCTATACATTGACATCTCACCGGTTTTCAAAACCGGAACGTACTTATGGCTTGCCGCTTAGCACACTCAATCGTATTCACCTGCCACACAAGGTGGCAGGGGCCTGATAAACATCCCACCAAAAACCGCAGGAGACTTATAGGAGTCCGCTTAAAACCATGAATACACAGTATACCTGGCAGTTTCCTCTTCCTCGCACCCATACGGGTATTCTTCAGGGCAATGGCACGATGGGAACGATTCTCTGGGGCCGGTCCAGCACTCTTCGGCTGACCCTCGGACGTGCTGATTTCTGGGATCACAGGGGCGGGTCGGAATGGACTTCCGAGATGAACTATTCCAATATCCGGGATCATCTCGACCGAGGGGATGAGGAAACGCTTAACGAGCTGTTTGAGAGTAAAAGATCGAATCCCAACGAACCGGATCGACCAACCGTCCTTCCTGTGGGACGTATCGATCTCGAATGCGATGAGAGTGTTGAGGTGGACGAAGCTGACCTCAGTATCACCGATGGGACAATCCGCGTACACACCAGAGATGGCAATGATATACATGTGCTGCATGAGATGGATCGGAACGTGGTCCTGGTTAAGCTTCCTCTCAATCTTGCCCCTGCCGATATACAACCTGTTCCCTCCTGGCAATACGTGAGTGATGAGCTGTCGGCGGTGGGATTCGAACCGCCGGAAACCCTTTCCGGAAAAAGCATAGAGGGCTGGATACAGCGCTGTCCCGCTGATCCCGCTTTATGCGCTGGCTGGGCTCAGAAGAACGGTCTAATCGCGATTGCCACCGCACGAGGGGATGATAAAGAGGCGTCCCAGAAGGTGGCGGAAAGGGTCCATTCGGCTCTGCAGGACGGGTATGATAATCGGCGGAAGCAATGCGCGAACTGGTGGAAGGGTTACTGGCAGCGGGCGGCGACCGTTGACCTGCCCAATGACCGGCTCCAGTATCTGTACGATTATGGGATGTATAAATTTGCCGGATTCACCAATCCGGACGGAGTGGCCGCCACCCTTCAGGGACCATGGATCGAGGAATACCGCATGCCGCCGTGGTCCAGTGACTATCACTTCAACGTGAATGTCCAGATGTGCTATCAGCCGGCCTATCACGGAAACCTTGTGGAACATCTTGAGCCGCTGTGGGAGATGATTGCCGGCTGGGCCGACACCCTGCGCCATAATGCAAAGATGTTTTTGGGTATCAACGATGGCTTTATGCTGCCCCACGCCGTCAGCGACGACTGCCGGTTCATCTGCAGTTACTGGGGACACTCGGTCGATCACGGATGCACGGCCTGGGTCGCTCAGATGATGTTCCGTCATTACCGCTACACCATGGATGAAGATTTTCTGCGCGAAACGGCCCTGCCTTTCATGCGGGCCACCATGCGGGTCTACGAGGAAATGCTGGAGAAGACTGAGAATGGCAATTTTCGACTGCCTGTTGGAATATCGCCGGAATATTTCAACTCCGGGGGAAAGGGGTATGGCGCCAACGCCAGTTTTCAGCTGGCCTGCATCCACCGTCTGTGCGAGGATCTGCTTGAAGCATGCTCGGTCCTGGATGAAAAGCCAAAGCCGGTATGGGAGGATATTCAGGAAAACCTGCCCAGAGCCTGTCTCATTGAGGACGACGCAGGCGAACGCATCGCGCTCTGGGAGGGGCAGGATCTGGAGGAAAGTCATCGCCATCATTCTCACCTCGCCGCTATCACTCCGTTCGACGTCATCGACCCGTACGACGAAGGTTGGGAAGAAATTGTCCGGAACAGTCTGGCCCGGTGGATCTACCGGGGCCCCGGGCTCTGGTCCGGCTGGTGTATGACCTGGGCCTCGTGTCTGAACACTCACTGCGGCAATCCCGAGGCAGCTGTGCTCTGGCTGGAGGTCTTTGATCGGTTTTTCACGAACGAAGGTGGAGGCACGTTGCACGACTGCCGGGCCTCCGGGATATCGCTGATGGGCGCTCCTGCGATGGGCGGAACTGACAGTGATACAGACGTGATGCAGATGGACGGGGGGATGGGTTCGGTCGGTGCCATCCACGAGATGTTGCTGCACACACGAGGTGGGGTCAATCACCTTTTCGCGGGCGTCCCGGATCGCTGGGATGAGGTTTCTTTTGACAGTATTTTGACCGATGGAGCCTTCGAGGTGAGTGCCGAACGCGAAAGTGGGGATGTCCGCCGCGTGGTGGTGGAAAGCCGGGCCAACGGTACATTCTGTCTCGCCAATCCATGGAATAAAGCCAGAATAGAGCACGAGGGCGAGAAAGTTAGTACATGCGCAAAATCGCAGATTCGTATCCAGATGGGCGAAGGAGAGACGGTTGTGATCAGTGGAGACAGGGTGGGAAGCTGAAACCTGATAGGGTTCCTGGTTGCCCGGGCTGTCTTCCCAGAAGAGACACAACAATCCCGGACGCTGGTGATTATCAGCTGATGACCCGGCATCTTTTTCCGGCCCCCAATATCGAGGTGATCGTCCGGAAGTCGCCGTCCTCCTGCAATTATATATCCGTCCACTCATTGCAGAATCGCGCACGGGTATGATATTCTGGACATTTGACGAAAGGCATGAATGGAAGTGTTCTGTGTTTTTCTCTGATTCAGCCAAAAGGACTGTCAAAATGTTGTTCCCCAATATGGATGAGGAATATCAGGTCGACCTGCCGGCCCTGTTCGTCTGGTACTGCCGGCGTTGCGGGAGTTTTATATGTGCCTGTGAAGGACAGGAGAGGTTGGAATCGCAGTTCTGCATAGTGCAGGCTATCCACGATATGCAGCCGGCGGAAGATATTTCCGAGCAGATAACCGTTATGAATGAAGATCCGGTTGCGGGCGTGCTGGGGAGTGCCCCCTGAGCGGTCAGGTATAAGCATTTTCCGGTTTTGAAGGCAGGTGAGATGTCCCTGTATAGCAGGCATCCTTGCCTGCGGTCGGATGATTGCGTTATTTGTCTTTTCTCCAGAAACGGAAAGCAGGGAAGATGTCAGGCGACACGGATGAACTTCTTGATCGTATATGCGGTTTGATCGGAGATAATCTGGATACTGATCGGATAAAAACCGCACGTCGGCGGAGTGCGGAGGTGATGGCCGGGCGTGAGACCGATTATCTGCCGGTCTCCTATGGGGCGGGCGGGTTGCCGGGGGAGGACTCGGATTGGCCTCAGTTCAACTGGGCCGAGCAGTTTGAGGACCCCGCCAAAAGTCTCTACGAGCAGCTGAAGGGAGTGCTGGCCTCGGTGCGCAGCGGGAGTGATGCCGTGCCGAGCGTTCGGGCCGATACGGGAGTGATAAATTGTATGACGGTTTTCGGGGCGGATTACGAGGTTCCCGAACATACAAAACCCGTCATAACCGAGTATGTGTCCAAGGATGAACTCCGCCAGTTCCAGGTTCCCGCCGATGTGTCGGAGTGCGGAGTGATTCCCCGGATGGTCGATCACATGAAACACCATATTGATGCGCTTGCAGAACGCGGGTTGCTGGAATGGGTGGATGTCCGTCACTGCGATCAGCAGGGACCGTTTGATATTGCGGCTCAGACCCGGGGACACGAGATTTTCGTCGATCTGCACGCCGATGGGGATTTTGTGCATGAGCTCATGGAGAAGACGACCGACGTCTATGTCGCGGTATCGCGGCTGTGCAAGCAGATTAACGGTGAACCACTGGATGGTGGGAACGTCTACGGGGTCTGGATGAGGAACGGCGGGGTGAGGATGTGTGGTGACAGCGATGTGCTGGTCAGCCAGGAGCATCATAAAGAGTACATCGCCCCCTATCAGGAGCGGGCCTTTGCTCCGTTTGGAGGTGGGTGGCTTCATTACTGCGGGGGATGGGAAGGGACGGGTCGCTCGGAGGGGACACATCTACATGAAAGTTACGGATCGGTGAACGGATTGCGTGGGTTGAACTGGACGACGGCGGGTGACTGGGAGAAGGAGATCAGGAAACTGCAGGAACTGGGAGTGGTGCACATCGGTGGGCTTCCCCGGAAGTCAGGAGAACCGCTGCAGGATTATTTCCGGCGGGTGCTTTCGGCCTGTTCCGGCCGAAAAGGGCTTATTTTTCAGAACCCGGATCTGAACGAGGATGAACCCGGAATGGCGATGGATATCTGGCACCAGGTGCAGGATGAGTTTTGCGAGGATTGAAGGTCTGACAGCACACTTTTTTCGGAGGCGGACATGTTTTACAGACGGATAATTGCCGGTGCGATGTTGGTGGTTGCTGTGATTGTGGCGGGATGCAGTTCTGTGGATCATTCGGTAGAGAGTGGATACGATTTTGGTCAGGTCAACAAAACGGCGGTCGTCGATGTGAGTGGAGACATCCGGGGCAAGGCGGCGATTGACCAGACGGCCGACCTGATACAGCTGGAACTGATGAAAAAGGGGTATTCGGTCATTGAACGAGAAAAGATCAATGAAGTGATAGAGGAACAGGAGTTTCAGCACGGTGAGGCAACCCAGTCGGAGGCGGTAAAAATGGGAGAGATCCTGAACGTCCCTGCGATCGTCATGGCCAACACACAGGTGGATGGGGCCAGCATACATATGACGATCAAAATGATTGATACGGAAGGCGGCCAGGTTCTGTGGGTGGGATCCGGCAGTAAAAAGACCGGGGGAACGCTCACCCGTGTGGGGGGAGCTGTCGCCGGTGCGGCGGTCGGCGTGGTTGCCGGGGGAAGCCGGTCCGGCAGGGTTGCCGGTGGTATTGCGGGTGGTGTGCTTGGCGGCGCGGCCGGCGATTATCTGGCCCCTGAAGAGAAGGACACGGTCAAAAAAGTGACCGGCCTGATCGTGGATACCCTCCCGGCGCGGTGATGCTTTCCACCAATAGTGGTGATCGGT
>JBKHGK010000147.1:0-5170 GCA_046539705.1 Candidatus Brocadiia bacterium
ACCTGTCTGTGACTTTACGATACACGTGTGCTGAAATTGCTTTTAGAATAATTAACGTTTGAGGTTTGTGAAATATGCGGGTTATGTCAATCAGACGGTTTTTTGTTGTCATTGCCATCACAATCGTTGTGCTCGCGCTGTGCGTCCTTTTGTTCGGCGGAACGGGCACTCAACAACCCAGTGGTGATGAGCGTATTTATACGGTTGCCGATTCCACCGGTGACTGGGGTTTTCCCAGCCCTTTCGGCATGTATTCCAGGGGGCCGGGGTATGTTCGGATGAGCTTCATTTTTGACACGCTCATCTGGCGAGATCGGCATGGTTTCACCGGCGCCGTAGCGGAGGATTGGGAGTTTGATGGGGATGAGGAGGCATATGTGTTCCGTCTCCGCAGGGGTGTCAGGTGGCATGATGGGGAAAAACTGGATGCACAGGATGTGGTCTTCACCTTTGATTATCTCACACGACACCGATGGTCATGGGCCGATCTGGACGTTATTGGGGAGGCGGAGGCGGTGGATGATCTGACTGTGCGGATTGAACTCGATTCTCCGTATGCACCGTTCCTCGCAAAAATTGCGGCAGCCGTACCCATACTTCCGGAACACATCTGGGCGGACGTTGAGGATCCGGACGAATTTCGGGAGAGGGAAGCGCTGGTGGGAAGCGGCCCTTTTGAGCTGGTCGATTACAGCCGTTCGCATGGCAGTTATGAGTACAGGGCCAACGAGGATTATTACGCCGGACGACCGGTGGTGGACCGGCTCAGGTTTGAAAAATACACGGAAGAAATGACGCCCACCGCACTGCGCCAGGGGGAGATCAATGCGGGGTCTGTACCGGCTGAGCTCGTGGACGATCTGGACGAGCAGGGGCTGGCGGTGCTGAACGAACCCCCCTCGTGGGCCGCAAAAATGCTGATGAATCATGACCGCGGTCCTCTGTCTGACGTGCGGGTGCGGAGGGCTCTGGCGCGAGCTGTTGACAAAGAGGAAATCGTGAAGATTGCCTGCCGCGGCCACGCCATTCCGGGGAGCCCGGGTCTTCTGCCGCCGTCAAATCAAAAATGGCACAATCCAGCGGTGAAAGGATACGACCACGATCCGGACCGGTGCCGGGAACTGCTGGAGAAGGCGGGGTACGAGCAGGAGGATGGCCGGTTTACCGGACGAGATGGCCGGAATCTTGAGTTTGAGCTTCTCGTGACGCCCGGGCGGCACGATTTTGGACGGGTTGCGGAGCTGCTCCAGCGTCAGTTACGTGAGGCGGGGATCACAATCAGGCTGCGAAGCGTCGAAGCGAAGTCGCTGGATGCTGCTGTGGGAAAAGGCGATTTCCAGCTGGCCTTAACGGGGCACGGGGGGCTCGGAGGCGATCCGGAAATTCTCACCCGCATGGTGGTGGGGGAAAGTTTTCACAGCGCGAATTACCGGGATAATCAGTCCCTCGTCGATTTGCTGCAACGCCAGCTGCGTGCAACCGATGAACAGGAGCGGAAAGAGCTCGTGAAACGAGCCCAGGACCTTTATGCCCGGGATCTTCCCGCCATTACGCTCTATCATCCGGAATGGTACTGGGCCCACGACGGAGGGGTGGACCTCTTTTACACCCCTGGCGGTATTGGCGGGGGAATACCGATCCCTCTCAACAAACTCTGTTTTGTGGAGGGCACTGAGGGATGAAGTGGCGTCTGATGCAATATCTACTGGCGTTCGGCATCATCCTCATCCTCAATTTTGCCCTGCCACGCCTGATGCCCGGAAATCCGATTGATGCAATTTACGGCCAGGAGGCGCTGGTGCAGATGGATGCCGAGATGCGACGGGAGTTGACCCGTAAATTCAGGCTGGACGACTCAGTTCCCGAGCAGTTTGTGGCTTATATCAGCGGTCTCATGCGCGGGGATCTTGGCTATTCATACCATCACAGGGCACCCGTTGGCGCCGTCATCCTCTCGCACCTGCCGTGGACCATTCTGCTGGTGGGGATGGCTTTCATCAGCGCCAGCATAATCGGGGTGGTGGCAGGCATCGAAGCTGGGTGGCGGCGCGGGACCGGCCTTGATCGCGCCTGTCTCACCGGCTTTATGTCGTGTTCTGGACTGCCCGCGTTTTTTCTCGGTGTTCTGATGATACTGCTGTTCGGCGTTGTTTTGAACTGGTTTCCCGTGCAGGGGGCGCGCACCCAGTATGCGGGACTGTCCGGTGCGGCCAATCTCCGGGACCTGCTGGCGCATCTGGCCCTTCCGGTGGCCACCCTGACAGTGGTTTTTATGCCCGGCATGTTTCTGCTCAGCCGCAGTTCCATGGTCCGACACATCGAAGAACCCTATGTGTTGACCGCACGCGCCAAGGGGCTTCAACAGTGGAAGGTGCGTTATCGCCATGTTGCTCGCAACTCCCTGCTGCCGGTGATAACGGCGGCGGGACTGCTGTTCGCCCGGCGAGTGGTTACCGGAGCCCTCTTTGTGGAGATAGTTTTTTCGTATCCGGGGATGGGGCGGCTCATGCATGATGCTCTGCTGAACCGCGATTATCCGCTTCTCCAGGGTGGTCTTCTACTTACGGCTATCCTGGTGCTTGGCGTTAACTTGATGGTCGACGCAATATACAGACGGTTGGATCCGCGAATTGAGTGAGGAACCGGGGAATGCACATTCATCACGGCAAACAGTTGCTGAGTGGTCCGTCCGGCAAAATCAGCGTTGGCATGCTCGTCGTTTTCATACTGATTGCCGTGGTGGGGCCACTGCTGACCGCCGACCCCATGGAGCCCAGTTCCGAAGTGCTTGCGGCCCCGTCCGCAAAACATCTCCTGGGAACGAACGATGTGGGCCAGGACGTGTTCGCCCGCCTGGTCGGTGGGGCGCGCACGACCATGCTCGTGGCCCTCTCATGCGCCACCATCTCGGTGCTTATAAGTGCGCTGGTGGGCATATCCACCGGTCTTGTGGGAGGCCTCTATTCCGCCGTCATGATGCGTCTTGTGGACGCCATGCTTGTGGTTCCGTCGATGATCCTGGCGGTCCTGCTTTCTGCATTTATACAACCGGGTGTGGTGGGGATCATTGTGATCATATCGCTGCTGCACTGGGCGGGCGGAGCGCGCATCATCAGATCCCGCACGCTGTCCCTTCGGGAACTGGATCACATCACCGCGGCCAAATCATTCGGGGCAGGGTGGTGGCACATTACGACCCGGCACATCGTGCCTGATCTGCTGCCCCTCTGCGCTGTTGTTTTCGTGCATCGTGCCAGAACGGCGGTGTTTCTGGCGGCCGGTCTGGCGTTCATCGGAATCGGTGATCCGTCCATGGTCAGCTGGGGAACCATGATCCAGAACGCCCGCAAGTTTTACTATCTGCCGGTCTGGAAATGGTGGCTGTTGCCTCCCGGTATCTGTCTGTCGGCGGTCATCATTGCACTTGTTTTCATCGGACACAATCTGGAAAGAACCGCCGATCCGAGGTTACAGAATGCTTGATATACGCAATTTATCGGTGAACTATGGACATCATCCGGTGCTCAGGGATGTGAGTCTGCAGGTGCGTCGCAAACAGACCGTGGGATTGGTCGGGGAATCGGGAACCGGGAAGACCACGCTGGGGCTGAGCCTGCTGGGGCTTGTGGAGGAACGGACGGATTCGGCCTGCGTCTCCGGCCGGATTATCCTCGGCGAACGGGATCTCATGGAAATGGGGGCGGAGGAGCTGCGTCGGATACGCTGGAACCGAATCTCGATGGTGTTCCAGAACTCGGAAAACGCACTGAACCCCTCAATGCGGATCGTTCAACAGGTGGGGGAACCTCTGATTGCCCACGATCTTGCTGGAACCGATGAGGCCCGGGACCGGGCGATTGAGATGCTGATGGAGATGGACTTCCCCGGGAACAGGATTGAGGCCTATCCGCATGAGCTGAGCGAGGGGGAAAAACAGCGAGCCATCACGGCCATGGCCTTCATCTGTGATCCGGAGATTGTCATCCTGGATGAACCCACCGCGTCGCTGGATGCCGTGACTTCCTCCGACCTGACCCGGACACTGAAAGATCTCTGTGATGATCGGGTGGCCATGATAATCACGCACGATCTGGCCACAGCGGCCGAGCTGGCCGACGTTACCGCGGTGCTTTACGGCGGATCAATCGTTGAAATGTCGCCCACCGCACGGTTTTTTGGTTCCCCCCGCCATCCGTATTCCCGAGGGCTGGTGCGCTCGTTCCCGGATATGACCCGTGCGAAGGACCTCCAGGGCATAAGGGGACAGGCGGAATTTGTCCGCCACGGATGCCCGTTCCATCCCCGCTGCACGCAGTCCATCGATCTGTGCAGCCGGGAGCATCCCGATCTTGAACGGTGTGATGACGGTGCCTCCGTGGCATGTCATCGGGGGGGCGTGGTGCCTCTCCTGCACGCGGAGGACCTCACACACCGGTTTGGCGAACTCACGGCCCTGGATCACGTGAACCTGACTCTACATGAGGGCGAAACCGTCTCTGTTGTGGGCATGAGCGGTGCCGGCAAAACCACCCTTGGACGGTGTCTGGCGGGCATAATTCGTCCGACGGAGGGCCGGTTGTATTATTCCGGAGACCCCGTGGGGGCTCCCGACCGGGCGTTCAGCCGCCGCGTTCAGATGATCTTTCAGAATCCCGGCGAAGCCCTGTCCCACAGATTAAACGTGCAGGAGCTGGTGAGGGAACCGCTGGATGTGCAGAAATGGAAAGACCGTGCGGCGCGCGAGGAACAGGTGATCAAGGTGCTCAGGGAGGTGGAATTGCCCGTGGTCGATGAGTTTCTGGAAAAATTCCCGCATGAGTTGAGCGGGGGAGAGGCACAGAGAGTGGTGGTTGCCCGCGCGCTGGCCCTTGAACCCGAACTGCTGATAGCCGACGAACCGACGTCGGCACTTGACCCGAGCGTTCAGGCCAAAGTGGTGCAACTGCTCAACCGCCTGCAGGAAAAACGGGGACTGGCAATGCTTTTCATCACGCACAATCTCGGGTTGGCACGGAAAGTGAGTGACCACATAGCCATCATGTCGGAGGGGGCAATTGTGGAATCCGGTCCCGCCGACCGCGTCATTGCGGCACCACAGACCGAATACACGGCCAAACTCTTCAACGCCGCTCCGGCTCTTCCGGTGTAACCGGTGATGTTGACCCGCTAA
>JBKHGK010000148.1:0-5107 GCA_046539705.1 Candidatus Brocadiia bacterium
CGCTGCCCGCGCAAAATTTCTCTCAACAGGAATAGACTTATGACCGACCGCTTAGGTCCTTTCCGGTTTTAAAGGCAGGTAAGATGTCTATCCCCCACGGATAATGTGGGGAAACAGGGGTTATGCTCCGGTACTTCTGGCGTCGAGTAGAATCTGACGCAGATGGTCAGGGTCTTCGGCATGGAGCCATTTGTCTTCAAACTCAGGTTCCTGTGTCAGTTCACTTATGGATACCAGGACGGTGAGGTAAAAATCATGTTCCTCCGGTGGGGCGGCGACGGCGAACAGGGTTGTAACCGGTTCATGCGAATCCGCAAAATCGGCTCCATCCGCGACCCGGACGAGCACCATTGCGAATTGGGGGATCTCTTCCTGAATTACGTGGGGTACGGCCAACCCCTCCCGGACTACCGTGCTGGCGAGTTCTTCCCGTTCAATAAGCCAGTCCAGCATCTGATCCTTCTCGACTCCCGCACACGGGGCCAGTTCGTCTGCAATGCGTGCCAGCAACTGGTCGCGGCTCGGATTTCCTTCAATATCCATTATGGGACTGTCTTCAATCAGCTGGTACAATCTCGATCGTTCCTCACTGTCACGTTCCTGAACTATGCTGGCCAGTTCGTCTTCCAGGTTGTGGTCGTCAAAATCGACAGTTGCTATGCGAGCTGCGAGTCTGATGAGTGCGGATTCCCGGTTGATTTTTTTCCCCCCATGCAGGTGCCATATTTCGGCGGCCCCCAGAACCCCTCCCGCAATCAGCAGGGGGAGACTTCCGAGTTCAACCAGGAAAAACGCGTAGATCACAATGCCGACAATCTGGAGCCAGGGATAGAACGGGGCTTGCCAGGTGGGTTGGTATGTTGACAGTCCACTTTCGCGCATGAGTATTACGGACAGGCATTCAAATATCAGGAGCATGACGATCATTGCGGATCCGGCCTTGACGAACAGTTCGAGTGGCAGGGCCAATATGGCTATAACTATAAAACCGGAGGTCAGGAGGATCGCCCGCACCGGCGTATTCCATCTGGGATTCAGTTCTCCTACATTGGCCGGAATCATTTCGTCCTGGCTCATGGCCATCAGGGATCGGCTTGCGGTCAAAATACCGGCGTTCCCGGTGGTCATATATGCCGCCATCGCGGCAAGTCCAAGGAGAGCCCACCCGAAGATTCCGGAGAAGACTTTGGCCGACTGGGAGAAAGGTGCCCAGCTCCACTGGGACGGCTCGTACGGTAAGAGGCCTACGGTGACCAGGGTGGATACGACGTAGATGATGGAGACAACCACATATGCATAGAACATCCCGCGCACCAGGTCATGTTTGGGTTTCCGGACCTCCTCGGCCAGGTTGGCTATCTGCGTTATACCCCCGAAGGCCATGAAGACCATTGCCGCCCCAACGAAAATCGGGGAGATGCCTTTTTCGAAAAAACCCTTTTGAAATCGTCCCGTTTCCATCGCGGTTCCCCCCCAGATGATGTATCCCCCGAGTATGGCCAGGAGGGCGGCCACCAGCAGCAGCTGCAGTCGCCCGGCATGTTTTGTGCCCAGCATGTTGATGCCGGTGAATAGGGCGCAGAAGGCGACTGCGACCGCTTTAATGAGCCATTCCTGGTTCATGGTTTCCGGCAAAAGCGCGAATTCGGCTCCGATATAGGACGCGAAGGCACCAATGCCGATCAGGGCGAAAGCGGATTTGGCGGCCAGAGCTGCCCAGTTTGCCGTTCCGCCGATCATTCCCACCGCTGGCCCAAAACTGCGATCAACATGATAATACGTTCCTCCGGCCTTGGGCATAGCGGTCATCAGCTCAGCTTTGCACAGAAGGCTCGGCAGGAGCGCTATGGCGGCTATAAGATATGACAGCACGAAGGCCGGCCCGGCCTCCTGATAAACGATAGTGGGCAGCACGAAGAGACCGGAGCTGATCATCGCTCCGGTTGCCATGGCGAAAACGCCCATTACGCCGAGTTCCCGTTTTAGCTCCATCTGTATCTCCTGTTCACGAAATCTTCATCTTCATATTGTCTTAGATATTGACGGCCATCCGTCAATACGTTCTGATAACAGCCTATTCTGATTGGTTCATGTGAACCTGCAGTTCCACTTCAGCCAGATTGCACTCCATACAGCTTACCGCCTCCCGGCCCTTGAGTTCACGGACGCCCTCGATGGGATTGCGGAGTTCTCCCTGGAAGGGCAATTCCACCAGTGTCGGGATGTTCTCTGGTAATGTGAAGTGCAGGTGGAACATGGCGTTTTCCCTCCGCCATTGTATTTGCGCCGGTCCCTGCGGGGTGGGCACACGGCCACGAGCTTCGGTCAAGTCACAGGGGTGCGGGGCTATTTTTATCCTCTCGAAGCCGGGCGCGGCGGGTTTCACCCCCAGGATTTCCCGGGATAAAAAATACGCCGGCCCACTGCTCCATCCGTGGCAGTGTGAACGGGTTTTGCGGGCCTGGTCCTGGTGATAAAATTCCCAGAAAGTCGTTGCACCTGAGGATATCTGCGGGCGCCAGTACTCTCTTATCTTTTGCAGCATGGCCGGTTGGCGGCCCGCCCTGCTGAGAGCCTTCAGTATAAAGAACATAAGAAAAGGAGAACCGACTGTGACGAATCCTTCGGGAGGATTCTGAATGATTGACACACATCGTTCCCTCCGCTCCGGGTCGGGGATTCCGGCAAGGTAGGCCATCGTATGCGTTTGCTGGCTCATTACCCTGCTTCGTTTTCCATCTTTATGGATGGAATCGATGTAAGCCTGCTTGTCCTCGGACCAGAGATGTTGGTTAATCGCTTCGCTCATCCGATCGGCGAGGCTATTCCAGCGCCTGCTTCGCCCTTTCTGGTCAAGATGTTCGGCGAGTTCTGCGGCCTTTCTGAGCGATTCGACGCACAGGCAGTTCTGGTGGGTCACCACGCCCGCATTGGGGGCATCCACAGGGGCCCAGTCCAGCATGTTCCAGGCTCTTATGTCAAGAAGGTCATCCTCGTTGATATGCTGGCTTATCCCGCAAACATTCCGTTCGATGTGACGCAGCATATCTCTGGCGAGCTCAACGTCACCGGTGAACCAGAAATGATCATGGGCCCATCCAATCCACAGCAGGCTCCAGGCGGTGAGGAGGTTCTGCCAGCCGCTTGGGACATGGCTTTCCACGATGGGGGACCGATCCAGGCTCTGCGCTGCCTGCATCCAGCAGTGCCGACTCAGCCGGGGATCGCCGTTCGTGGTCAGGTCGATCTGTGCTTCCACGGCAGCGTCACCCACCCAGTGTGTTTGTTCGTAGGTGGGGCAGTCGGTGTATGTATCCTCCATGCAGCATCGGAGCGTTCTCCGGCTGACCCGCCACATCCGGTCAAGCAGGGGATCCGAAGAATGAAATTCTCCGTCCGACGAGACCGGGTATGTGTTGAAAATGGCCCGAAGGTGGCGTATTCGAATCGGTCTGTCGAAGTTTCGCAGAACCAGCCAGCTGTATCTGAATCCCCGCCGGATAAACGTCCGGTATCGCTGTATTCCTTCTCTGCATGTATAGCGGAAAGAATTATGCATTCCGTCCGCCAGATTGATCCGTCCATCGGGCTGGATAAACTCGAAGTTCTGATTATCGACCACTGTTCCGGCCGGGGCATCTATCATGAACTCATGATATCCGACAACCTCGTCGCCAAAATCCATCAGGAGCCGTACATCTCGGTCGTCGGCGGGAGGATCTATAGTGGTCCAATCCGGGTTATCCGTCAACAGAGCCTCAGGTGAATCGATTTCGGGCTTCTCATTTCCGACGGGTCTGTCGGAAGCGGTGATGCCGCGGGCGTCCACCGCAGTAAGCATATCGGGGCCCATCTGGCGTGCAAAGGGAGCGTTCAGCGTCTTTTCATCGGGTTGTCCGCTCTGCCAGATGTTCTCGTAGCGTTTCTCCGTCGCCCGTTCGTGAACTGCGGAGGCCGTTATATGATTGCCCATGGGATGGTTTTCGGCGTCGAATTCGTCCTCAAACGGGCCGAACGCCAGCCAGGGCGAAACCGAATCCCTCTGATCGGGGTAAGCCCGGAAACTCACCTGGGTTTCAGTCCACACATTGATCGTGACGTTGTATTCATGCGAGCTTTCCGGCATCCGGCACATCAGGGTGTTGGGGCCGGGTTTTAACTGGTTATGGGCCACGCCGGAATCGGTGTGGAGCATAGAGTGGTCCGTAAATTCCAGCAATTCACCATTCAGTTTCCACTCTCCGCCTCCCGGCGCATGGACGCGCACGGGTTGCGCATCATCGCTGTGTATGTAGGTGAGCAACAGCATTCGGCCCCGAATAAGTCCAGCCGATCGGTCCTCCGGGTTCAGCAGCGCTCTTGGTTCGATCTGCCAGGTGTGATCGCTGGGGCGGACATATTCTGCGTCCACCAGTTTTTCCGGGTAGACGGGTTCCCGGGTCAGGGCTGGTATGTCACGTTTTTCGAAAGAGTCGTGGGGAGGTTCTCCCGGTCGTCCCCGGACGTCGGCCCCGGCCCAATCCGAGTCGTCGAAATCCGCGCGTTTCCATCGGGCGTAGCCCGGTTCCACTCTTGCGTCAAACTGTTCCTCCCATCCCTGCTGACAGCTTATTCGGGGAACCGGGTGGACATATCCTTCATGCGGGAGTGATTTCCAGGAGCTGTTGCTCGGGTAGTTGCTATGTCCGCTTTCATCCTGGATGGATATCTCGGCGAGCAGGCCCGGTGATGCGTCGATGGATTGGAATGTGCTCGTTCCCGGTTCATGCACCAGCACCGCCACCACATTCTCGCCGGTGTGAATTCCGGCCATGAGATCATATTCATCGACGAACAATGGACTGGTCCATGATCGGGGCGGTCCATGGCCCACCCACGTGCCGTTGACAAAAAGCTCATAGCGGGTGTCAGCAGTTATATGTATGCCGGCTTCCCGCACCTGTCCGTTTACGGGAAAAGTGCGCCGGAAGCACACGTAATTGTTCGCACGACGGGAGGGTCCCGGTGTCCATATCCATCGTGCTTCATCGCTGAAAAATGAGCCACCCATAGAGTTCCTCCGCCGGTTGTCCCGGCACTTTCATAAACCTCGTGTTCGGTTATCGGT
>JBKHGK010000149.1:0-5096 GCA_046539705.1 Candidatus Brocadiia bacterium
CCGCCTTTGACTGTTCTCATATCTGGCACACTGACGACTCGTGAAATATACGGGTTAGTGCTATACATACAGAAAACGCAGCGAGCAGCCCGGTGACGAATAAAAATCCGCAAACGATATATCGGCAAGAGGTTACGACGATGCCCTCGAAAAGTCTCCCATCGCTTCAGGTGAAACCACTGATCGTCTGAAATGGCTTTCAGAGATCTGTCACCGATTACCAGTTACCCATCACTGGTTACCCGCCTGTCCTGGGACTATCCGCGCGACCGCTCACCGCGCCCGGGAGTGTTCACTTCGTATCATGAGCACAATGCCGGCAGGCCCTGAAATACGCGTCCACGTTCCTGATCGGTATTCCGGCATGGATCTCGCCCGAAGAGCCCAGACAATATCCGCCGTCCTTCCCGGCAATCTCCACGCACTCCCTCACCGCATCTCGAATCTCCGCCCCGCTGGCCGACGGCAACAGGTGGGTGCAATCCACATTTCCCACCAGCACGAGTTGATCACCGTATCGTCTCTTCACGGTTGTCAGATCCATTCCGGCCGCCGGCTCGATCGGATGCAACCCGTCAATACCGGCATCGACCAGATCATCCAGTATATCCATCAGGTCACCGTCGCTGTGGAAAATGACCGTTATATTTGCTCCGTGCAATGACCGGATCAGCCGTTCGAGGGCCGGGATGAAATGGCGTCGCAGCCAGTCGGGAGAGAACAGAAGCCTATCCCGACAGGCGACATCCTCGCCGAGAAAAAAGACCGGGCAGAGTTCTTCCCGCGCCACCCGTCGGGTCCAGCGCAGATTGTGGCGGAGCCGTCGCTCGAGGACATCCTCAATGAGGGAGGGATGATCGTGCAGCCAGAGACAGAACTGCTCGTAACCGGCGGAGACATACAGATCCGTGAGCCCCGTTCCACCGGTGGGAACGTACAGGGTGCGCGGCGCAAATGCGTCGCGCACCCGGGAGTATTGCTGCGTGAGCTCGTCAATAAAGGCGTCCCAGTCCCGCTCTTTCCCGTCCAGTTCCCCTCGCAGCTCCGCCACCGTCAGTCCGTTTTTTGCCTGCGGCGCCCCTTCACCGTCGGACGGAACCGAGTATCCCCTGCAGATGTCAACTCCCAGATCATGATACATCCGTGTCGCTGTATTAAGGGGCGAATCACCGGCCTTCTTATACCGGTAATAGAGGCCGGGATGACTGATATGCTCCCACAGGGGCAGGACGTGGGGATGACCATGAGTGAGGGCCTCACGAATGCGCCGCTGGACGGCGGGATTGAGGCCGGTATTCCAGTCGGGTATTGATGTCGGAGCCATCGGCGCTGATTGAGAGTTTTTTATTGGTCCCTGTATTCACAGGCTGTAGCCGGCGGGCAGGTGCCCGCGAAACCGGCGTTTGTCACCGGTTCTGCAAATGCATGTCCATCCGTTCTTTCCGGCTCTGTGCGGGCACATACGCCTTGACTCCCCCACGATCTCTCCGGCACCCCATCCAGCAGTGCTTCCTTCGGCTATTCTATATCCCCGAAGGCGTACTTGGAGATGAGGGAGTGGAGGTCTATGGCGGGCTCGGTTTCCCGGATTCTGCCGCCGGGCTCGATATCGTCCATCGAACCGCCCGGGCTGAGCCCGACGTATTGCTCCCCGATCATCCCCCGAGTTTTGATCGAAGCCATGGTGTCCTCGGGAAGTTTAACATCTCCCCTCACTTCGAGGGTAACCTCGGCGGCATAATTTTCCAGTTTAATATCCTCGACCGACCCCACCGGCACCCCGGCTATAACGACCGATGCCCCCTCTCGCAAACTGGCAATATTACTGAATGTTGCGGTCACCTCGTATACATCCCCTCCCAGATTGGCTCCAATATCCAGGCGCAGCGAAAGATAACCAACACAAAGCAGACCAACAAGCACAAAAACACCGGCAGTTACCTCGATGTAAAACTTTTTCATTTCGGGGATTCCTCCTGGTTGGCCATCTGACGTCTTTTCTGCATGTGCGGGCAGTAATCTTCACCGCAGAGACTGTTATCGATAAATTCCTTCACGACTGGATCCTGGCTTTTCATGATTTCCTCCGGCGTCCCCTGGAACCGCACTACTCCTTCATGGAGCATGGCCACCCGGTCAACAACGCCGAATACGGCGGGCACCTGGTGAGTCACGAGGACGGCGGTTATATCCAATCGTTCCCGCACATCCGCTATCAGGTCGTGGATGGACTGAGCAATAATGGGGTCAAGCCCCGTTGTTGGTTCGTCGAACAGTATAATTTCGGGAGATTGGACCAGGGCCCGGGCCAGCGCCACCCTTTTGGCCATACCCCCGCTGAGTTCGGCCGGATACTTCTGCTCTGAGCCGTCCATTCCCAGAACATGCAGTTCATTTCTCACCCGTTCTCCGATCTCCCGCCGGCTCAGATCGGTCTGTTCCTCAAGGGGAAAGGCCACGTTCTCATACACCGTCATGGACTGGAACAGAGCTCCGCCCTGGAAGAGAAAACCAATTTTCCGTCTTATCTGCTGAAGGTTTCGCTTGCTCACACAGCAGAGGTCCTCTCCGTCCAGCAACACACGTCCCCGGTCGGGCTGCATCAGACCGGCAAGATGTTTCAGCATAACGGTCTTCCCCGTTCCACTTGCCCCAATGAGAGCAACCGCTTCGCCCGACGGAACATCCATTGAGGCTCCCCGCAGAACATCCACGCCGCGTAGACTCTTATGAAGATCCTCCGCAACTATCACAGTCCGTCACCTCAAAATAGCATAGAAGTCAGGAAGTAATCGGACATCAGGATGAGCACCGAGGAGAGCACGACAGCTTTGGTGGTGGCCTGGCTGACGCCTTCGGCGCCGAACCCGGTGTGATAACCTTTGTAGCAGGCCACCCAGGCGATAATACCACCGAACACAAGTGATTTATAGAGGGAGTTCAACATATCGAACAGCTCAGCGTAGTCGGCCATCTCCCCAAAATATGTGCTGCTTCCAACTCCGAGCAGCCGCACGCCCACCAGATAGCCGCCACCGATCCCCACCGCATTGAATATCATCGTGAGCAGGGGCATGCTTATGATGGTGCCGAGGAAAATCGGCACCATGTGATAGCGAAAGGGATCCAGCCCCATAAGTTCCAGCGCATCAATTTCCTCGTTGATACGCATGATACCCACCTCGGCACTGATAGCGGACCCCGCCCGGGCGGTCACCATGAGGGCGCTGAGGACAGGACCCATCTCCCGCAGGAGGGAAAGTGCAACCATCGGCCCCAGAAACGCAGTTGTTCCCACACGGCTCAGGGTGTAATGCCCCTGGTAACCCAAAACCATACCGGTAAACAGACCGGTAAGTACGATTATCACCAGGGACTGATATCCCACAAACTGGACGCGTTTCAGCACCCTTCGGAGCTTCAGCGGCGGCACGAAGACCGTCATCAGCGTGCGGAACAGGAAAATCCCCATCCGACCCAGTTCCTGGAGCGGATTCAGGACCATTCGCCCCGCCCACGCCAGCACTTCAGCTGTTTTTGACACGAAAGAGGCCGACACCCTCATACCCTCCTACTCTTCCCGGTCCCAGTTCTCGGGACGAAGGCTGCGGACGGCCGCACCGGCCTGCCACATCTCCGAGTTTTTGATCTCGTTGAGTTCCTCCCGGAGTTTTTCAGCATAATCAGACTGGCTGTTCGCCTCCAGAACCCGTTCGGTTTCTTTACCTTCCTCAACGCGTTTGTAGAGCCTGTCAAACACCGGTTCCACCGCCTCCTTGAATTTGGGTTTCCAGTCCAGAGCTCCACGCTGCGCGGTGGTGCTGCAGTTGGCGAACATCCAGTCCATACCATTCTCCGCCACGAGTCTTATCAAACTCTGCGTAAGCTCCTCCACCGTCTCGTTGAAGGCCTCACTCGGGCTATGCCCGTGTTCGCGCAGACAGTCATACTGGGCCTCCATCACGCCGGCCAGCGCCCCCATCAGCACACCCCTTTCGCCGACGAGATCACTGTAAACCTCACCCTCAAACGTGGTCGGAAACAGATATCCCGAACCTATGGCAATTCCCAGAGCGAGGCAACGTTCTTCGGCCCGCCCGGTGGCGTCCTGCTCGACGGCATAACTGGAATTAATTCCGCTTCCATCAAGAAAGTTCCGCCGGACCGACGTTCCCGAGCCCTTCGGTGCCACCATAATCACATCGAGATCCTCGGACGGGACGACACCGGTCTGGTCACCATAAACGATCGAAAACCCATGCGAGAAATAGAGTGCATCCCCCGGATCCAGATTGGGTTCCACCACATCGGGCCAGAGAATCTTCTGCGCGGCGTCGCTCACCAGATACTGAATAACCGTAGCCTTCTCCACAGCTTCGGCCGGTTCAAAAAGCGTCTTTCCCGGTTCCCAGCCGTCATCGATCGCCTTCTGCCAGTCGTCCTCAAATTCAGACGCCTGGCCTATAATCACATCAAATCCGTTGTCGCGCATATTCAGCGACTGGGCCGGTCCCTGAACACCATAACCTATAACCGCTATGGTCTCATCTTCGAGCACCTCACGGGCCTTCTCAAGCGGAAACTCGTCCCGCGTTATCACAGTCTCCTCAACTCCGCCGAAGTCTATCTTTGCCATAACCTGCTCCTTCTAAAAAAGTGAAAGCTGAACGGATCGAAGAGAAACACAATATCATCAGCCCCGTATAAACGCAACCACAACACAGTATCCGGAAACCCCAATCATCCCCCCTGCGTTACATCTGAGACGGACCTGTCGGGCCGAGGACTATCTTATCGTTCAAATACCAGGCCAGCATATTCGGTACATAAAAAGGGCGAAGGTCCGGGTCATTGAAAGATGGGACCCGAGCTGACCCGGCCTTCGCCAGTACTTCTCCCCTCGCTGCCCTAATCTCCAGCGCATCTTTTTCTGTTTCATTACTATATACGCAGGCCAAAGCTGGATCCTGCACGGATAAATTCGTTTTTTTTTAATTGACCCGTGACTGCGGGACCAAACCGGTGTTGCCGGTACTGTTAAAAACACCCTGTTGTTATAGACCTGTCTGTGACTTCGCGATTCAGGTTTGCTGAAG
>JBKHGK010000150.1:0-5091 GCA_046539705.1 Candidatus Brocadiia bacterium
GAAGCCAAGGGGCTGGTGCAGGCATGCCTGGCGGCGGGGCTGGCCACCGGCGAGAAATTCTGGGTTGATGAGGCCGTCCGTTGCTTTGAGTGGTTCAGAGGAGAGAATGACCTGGAAGTGCAGATGTATGATGAGGAAACCGGCGGATGCCACGATGGCCTATGTCCGGAAGGTGCAGCGCCCAATGAAGGAGCTGAGTCCACCCTTGCTTATGTTTTGAGCGTGCTGGATCTTCATCATTACCATAGAATTCAGAGGACGAGTGAACGGATCTCGGTGATACCCACCCGGGTCCGACTGTCGGTCTGAGCCGGGTTGGTCAGTTTGCGGCAACTGAGCTAAGTGATGAGACGGGTGAAACTAATGATAGAAAAACCACAGATCAGTTCGGATCAATGGTTGATGAGGAATGCGGAGTTCAATCCGTTTGGCATTTCTCAGTGGGAGACGCTTTTTACCCTCGCGAACGGCTACGCGGGGGTCAGGGCCAGCCTTCCATGTTCTCCTGATCTCGGAAATCCAGGATTTTTCATCGCCGGTGTCTATGATCGGGTGAAACCGGAGGTCAATGAGATAGTCAATCTGCCGATATGGATCGGACTCGACGTAAACGTGAACGGCTTTGATATGGAGCTGACCGCGGGAGTGGTGGATGAGTTCAATCGCGTGCTGGATATGCGGCATGGCGTATTGTGGACCCATTTTGTCTACACGGATGATGGCGGACAGAAAACGCGGTGGAGGAGTGCGCGCCTGATGGATATGCGCCGGGGGCACATTGGGGTGATCAGTGGATCGATAACCCCGTTAAATTATTCGGGGACAGGGAAACTGACGGGGTCACTGGACGCATACTCGGTGAAATACGGTTCCGATTCCGGTCAATGCCATTTCGGTCTGGTGAATACGGAGAATCGGGGAGCTGATGCTGGTATTGCCCTCGACGTGGAAACGGCCCACTCGGATATCCGTATCTCGGAAAGAGCTCGCCTGGAGGTTCCCGGAGGAACCGGGCGAGATGTCCGGTTGTCCGATGACCTGGTGGAGGAAAGCCTCCGGTTTGATCTGAATCGGGGTGAGCCGGTGCCCTTCTGCAAAAAGGTTACTTTTTCCACATCCCGGGATGCCGATGATCCGGGGGGGCATGCGGAATCAGAACTTGCTTCGATAATGGAAGAGTCTGCTGAGAAGATTGCTCTCGCCCATGCGCAGGAATGGAAAAAACTGTGGGAGGAGGTTGGCGTTGACATAGAGGGGGACGATCGGGCGCAGAGGGCGGCGAGGTTCAATGTTTTTCATCTTGTCTCGGTCGGTAAAGATGACGACACCGTCAGTATCGGGGCGAAGGGGCTTCATGGACCCGGTTACAGGGGGGCAATTTTCTGGGATACGGAACAGTATATGCTGCCATTTTTCACTTACACCCGTCCCCGGATCGCGCGATCTCTGCTCAAACACCGATACAACCACCTTGAAGAGGCAAGAGAAAATGCCCGTCGGGTGAATTGTCCGGGGGCGAGGTATCCCTGGACCAGCGATATTGATGGCCATGAAGCCAGTTTCAACCACTTTGGGTGGCAGGATCATCAGACCGCCGATGTGGCCTTTGCCGTCGACCGTTATCTTCGTGCCACCGAGGATCGGGAGTTTTACCTGGAATACGGAGCTGAACTGATAATCGAGACGGCGCGCTTCTGGACCGGACGTCTCACGCGCGACGAGGAGACGGGGCTGTATGTGTGCGACAATATTATGGGATCCGACGAGATTCACGAAGGGGTGAACAACAATGCCCTGACAAATTATCTGGCGCGGTTCAATCTTCGCCGGGCCGCACGGGCGGTGTCGGACCTGAAAAAAGAGGGGCTCTGGGCCGATCTGCGCGAAGGATTGGACCTGCCGGCAGACTGTGCCGAAAGGTGGAGAAAGATGGCCGAGAAGATCTACATGCCGTGGGATGAGGAAAGAGGCGTCCATGAGCAGTTCGACGGCTACTTTGAACTGGAGGATCGTCTGGCTGACAGGTCAATGCGACCGGTCGAATACACGGGGAAAGTGCTTAATGAGCTTGAGGAGACTCAGATAAATAAGCAGGCCGATACCGTGCTGCTTTATTATCTGTTCCCGGATGATTTCCTGGAGGAGGTCAGGTGCCGGGGCTATGAATATTATGAGCCCCGGACGGCACACTGTTCGTCGCTCAGCCGACCGATCTATGCGGCGGTTGCGGCTGCGCTTGGCAAGAGCGAGGAAGCGTATCGGCTGTGGCTCAGGGCCGCGGAAATTGACTATGGGGAGGAGGCGTCCTGTGATACCGGGATTCACGCTGCCTCACTGGGCGGGGTGTGGCAGGCACTGGTGTTCGGTTTTGCTGGTCTGCAGGAAAAGGATGGGGAGCTGAGCCTTGAACCGCACCTGCCTGAATGCTGGGACGCATTGAGGTTCAACTTCCGGTGGAGGGGAAAGAAACTGCGGGCCGAGATCGGGCGGGATGGATGGAGGGTGGACAATCGATCGGAAGCGGATTAGCCCGCATATTTCACAAACCTCAAAAGTTAATTGTTCTAAAAGCAACTTCAGCAGAGGTGAATCGCAAAGTCACAGACAGGTTTATAACAACAGGGTGTTTTAACAGTACCGACAACGCCGGTTTGGTCCCGCAGTCGCGGGACCGAGCCGTCAGCCCGCCATCTATAAGAACAGACTGCAGTTGCGGTCTAAGAAGACGAGCGCCCCTGTCTGTTCCTGTAGATGGCGCACTGACGACTCGTGAAATATACGGATTAGGCTCTGTGTGAGAACCCGGATCTGGATCCGGGCGGCTGCATCTTCGACTGGCCCTGACTCTCTCTATGGGATAAAAATATGTCACAAGTTGCCATTCTCCACACCCGTCCGGATAGGGTCCTTGAGGATTATCAGCGCCTCATGCACCTGGCTGATTATGCGGATGAAATCGATCCGTCGGTTCCAACGGCGCTGAAGATCAACGTGAGCTGGGACAGATGGTTTCCCGCCTGTTCTACCACTCCGTGGCAGCTTGAAGGCGTGTTGAGGGCATTGCTGGCGGATGGAATCGGGCAGGATCGGATATATGCCTGTCACAACAGAACCGTGGTGGTCTCGGCAAGGAAGGGGGAACGGACAAACGCCCACCTGCCGGTGGTCCGGCGATACGGGATCGATAACGTGCATCTGTATGAAAGCGACACGGAGTGGATGCATATTCGAGATGCGGTGGGGGGCCTGGTCGATGACTTTCTGGCCCTGGATCGGGTCTATCCCGATGGTTTCTGGATTCCACGGCGATTTCAGGGGTCCAACATAATCCAGATGCCAACCATGAAAACCCATGTGTTTACCACCATAACGGGGGCCATGAAGAATGCGTTTGGAGGACTGCTCAATGAAAACCGACACTGGTGTCACGAACATATACATGAGGTCCTGGTGGACCTTCTTATGATACAGCAGGAGATCCACAGTGGGCTTTTTGCGGTGATGGATGGTACGTTTGCGGGAGATGGACCGGGCCCGCGTTGTATGCGGCCCGCGGTCAAAAATGTGATACTTGCCTCGAGCGACCAGGTGGCGATCGACGCCATTGCTGCCCGGATGATGGGTTTTGATCCGCTGGAGGACATACAATTTATCCGTCTGGCCCATGAACGTGGCCTCGGTTGCGGTGACCCGGAGAAGATACACATCGTGGGGGACCAGGAAGCGGCCGACGAAAACTGGGGTTTCAGGGGTCCATACGCCGATATGACATTTGCTGCCCGGATGCAGCACAGAATATACTGGGGGGATCTGAAAAAGCCTCTTGGCTGGACTCTCTATACACCGCTTGCCGTGTGGTCGTACGTGGCCAGCATTCTTTACCACGACTGGTTCTGGTATCCGATGATCGGGAAACCGCGGGTCCGCGATGCCCTTAAGACCCCGTGGGGACGGCTTTTTCGGAGATATCGTGCGGATATGGTGGTGGAGGATGAAGACGATGGCTGATTTTGCGGGTTTCAGCGGAGATACGCTGCTGGTGGCCAATCCGGTCAGCGGCCGGGGTGTGGTGCGGAGGCGGTTTCAGGATGTGGTGGATTTACTTCGCCAGAGCGGACTGTCGCCCGAAGTCATCAAGACGGCGGGCCCGGGCGATGCGGAAAAGGCGGCCCGGCAGTGGGACGGAGGTCTGATTGTGGTGTTTGGTGGCGACGGGACTTTCAATGAAGTATTGAACGGAGTGGACCTGGCCAGATGCGCACTGGCGGTGATACCGGCGGGTACGGGCAATGTGCTGGCACATGAGCTGGAGCTTTCCACCGATTGCCTCAAAGCTACCAGGCAACTGCAGCAGGGGCGTGCCGCCCGTTATGACGTGGGCCTGTGTAACGGCAGGAGGTTCGCCTGTGTGGTGGGAGCCGGGATGGATGCGAAGATAGTTCAGATGGTGCACGAGCGACGTTCGGGAACTCTCACTCAGCTGCATTATCTTCCCTTTCTTCTGGAAGAGTCATTGGTCCCAACTCGATGGTGTATCACGGTGGAAATCGACGGCGAGAAATTGTGTTCGGACGCAAACATCGTATGCGTGGGAAATACCAGCAGTTACGGGGGACCTATATCCGTGACACCGGCGGCGTCGCCCACCGACGGCCAGCTTGATGTGATGGCGACCCGGGCTGAGAACCTGCTTGAGATGGTTCAGCCAGGCGTTGCCGCCCTGCTGGGCGGGGAGCATGCGGCGGGCAGCACCTGGTACGGACGCGGAAGGAGTGTCACGCTCAGTTCACCACGGCCGGATGTTCCGATAGAAGTGGATGGTGACTTCAGCGGGCAGCTCCCCGCCGAAATTGAGGTGAATCCGGGGGCTATGCGACTGATTGTGCCGTGAGGGCAACAGGCTCCGGGTTAGAGAAGAGATGGGGAGGACAAGCCCGCATATTTCACAAACCTCAAACCTTAATTGTTCGAAAAGCAATTTCAGCCAAGGTTAATCCCAAAGTCACAGATAGGTTTATAACAACAGGGTCGTTTTTAACGTAAGTATTCAGTGAACCACGCTCAGGTCACAGATGTCCGGGAATAAGTAGG
>JBKHGK010000151.1:0-5043 GCA_046539705.1 Candidatus Brocadiia bacterium
TGAAATATGCGGGGTAACTCGTCCGTGGTCAGGTGGGTTCCGCGGTGGCGAGGCCCGGTCATTGCGCTTCTTCTGCCTGTTCACATTCCACCATCAGATCTCGGAATGTTGTATCATCAAGCGCCCGTTTCTGGGCGTCGATAGCCTGGCTGAACAGATCCTCAAGCGTGTTCTCCCAGGCCTGATCCTCCTGGCGGCGGGAGCGTGTTTCGGACCGGAAGTGGTCCGTTGCGCTGAGGATGTCATGCAGTTTCAGCCGGGAAAGATCGGATGAGGGGTGAAACTGTTGCTGATCCTCGCCAACCGGCGTGAGGTAACCGAGTTTTGTCAACCGGCTCGTTGCATCGGCTGCTTCTTCCGGCGGAATGCGAAGTATATCGGAGAGTCGACCAACTGTCATGGGGCGTCCGTTCCGCCAGAATTCGCGGGCCACGTACATAATGATACGTGTTGCCAGGAAACGGTCGATGAAATGGCCGGAGATGCGGCGCATTCGGTCTCTGAAGCGCAGCACGCCCATGTTTTGTACCGTGAACGCCACCTCGCCTCCGAAGAGCACGAGTATCCACAGGAGCCATAGCCACAGCAGGAAGAAGGGGACCACACTGAGTGACCCGTAAATTCTCTCATACTGGACCGCATGTGAAACGTAGATGCCGAATGCCGGTCGCGCTATCTGTATCAAAACTGCTCCCACGAAGGCGCCCCAGGATGCGGCCCTGAAATGAACCGATGTGTGAGGAATGAACTTATAGACTGCCAGCAGCACGAGCCATACCGTGATCAGCGGAACCAGGTATCTGCCCACCACAGTGCTGAAGCGATAGAGGAACTCGAGGCCGGGGACTCCCAGGAAGGTGGTCGCCGCCTGCTGGCTCAGCTTCTCACGGAGGAATATTCCGGCGGCTATCATGGCCGGTCCCAACCACAGAAGCGTGCAGAAAGCGGTGAATTTTATCCACAGCGGCCGTTTTTCCGACACCTGCCAGATCCCGTTGAGCGTTTTCTCGATCGTGCTGAACAGGGACGTGGCCGTCACCAGGAGGAACAGCACGCCAAGTATTCCGAGCCCGGCGCTGCTGGCCCGGCCGATCAGTTTCCGCAGATAACTGCTCACGGCGATGCTGAACCCTCGCGCAGCACCCGTTTTGTCTCCCCGGGCGGCCTGCTGATAATGTCGGCGGGCCGACTCAACGTCACCGTGTGCCCACAGCGCTTCGGCCAGCGCGGCATGCGCCTCGCTGGAGTTTTCCAGATATCGGGTCGCCTTCTCAAGATCGGCGATGGCATGGTCGGGGACGGATCCGCTGTCTTCCTCCAGAAACTCGCGGCCCCGTCTGAGGTAAACCTCACCGAGTTGTCGGAGTGTTGCGTTATGGTCATTTATCAGGCGGCGGCGCATCTCCCGGGGCCGATCGGAGGCATCCAGTACCAGCCCATCTGTACTGCGCTTCAGTGCTTCGGCATAGTCCCTGATGGCTTTGTCAATCTCGTCCTCTGTCATGTGATGTTGAGCCCTGGCCCGGTGGATGCGAGCGGCCGTGAGGCGCGTGTTGGTCAGCGAGTAACCATGCTTCTCGGCCTTACGCAGTGCTTCCAGCGCGTCGTCGTAGTTGAGACTGTTCAGCTGGGTAAGCGCCCGATTGTAATGGCGGTATCCCGTCCAGCTCCCGCCTTCGGTTTCAACAGAGGGCACATCCGCCGCGGCGGCATATTCCGTTCGCAGATCCTCGGGCAGTTTACTCAGGCGATTGATCAGCGCCGGACCGGTGGTAAAGTAAAGCGTTGCCATCCCATCCCTTACCGCAGCGGCCGATGCGTCGCGCCTGAGCGCTTCCAGATACAGGCGGGTGGCATAATGCGCACGCCCCAGACGGGGCAACTCATCGGCCTTTTGCACCAGATCCTTTCCGGTTTTATCACTTTCCGGCAAGTCAGGCATCTCCTCCGGATCCGTTTGCCAGTCCGTCCGTTCGTCCTCGGTTCCCTGGAGCGGAGCGGCAAGGAGAGTCTGGAAAATAGCACGCTCAGCCCGTTTTTCCAGGCCCTCAAAGGTGGCGAAGCCACGAAAGAGGGAAAATGCAATGGCAAACAACGGCACAAGCGAAAGGAGAGTGGTGAAGGTGAGTGCGGCCGCCTGCCGCAGGCATCTGTCCCGGACCGTTTCCCGGATGATGTAGATGTAAAGCCTGATCTGATAACGCAGGAAATTCACCCACCAGCTCGGACTGGTGGCCTCCTTCCAGCGGATATCATCGAGCTTTTCCCTGATTTTCCGGATGAGTTCAGACATGGGACAATCCCCTGTAAATGGACAGATCTGGACGCCATTCAGCGTTCAGATTCGGCCGGACCGGAATATCCCGATGACCAGCCACGCGCCCAGGATGAAGCCGAACAGATACCCCATCAGCCCTATCCCGCTCGCCTCCCATCCGAACAGGCTGATTTTGGGTCCGAGTTCCTCGGTGAGTATGGAAGTGGAGGAAATGATAATGGCGGCCAGCATTATGCTCAGTGCCAGGCGATTGCCCGTTTTATCAAGATCCAGCAGATAGCGTTTCAGCCCGCGGTGTTCTATGGCGAACTCGAACACCCCATCTTTCATCCGCTGAATGATCTGTTTCAAATCCCGCGGTGCATTGTGAAGCAGGGAGGATACGTGATACAGGTTGCTCGTCAGCGATTTTTTGAGCGTGGAGGGATAGAACTTGTGCATGACCACCCTGCGGGCGTAGGGAGCGGCCAGTTCCGCCACATTCACCATCGGATCCAGCCGGGTGACCATCCCTCCCACCGTCACCAGTGATTTTCCCAGCAGGACCAGATCCCGCGGCATGAGGATGTGGTATTTGCGAATAACTGACATGACCTCCTGGAAGGCTCGCTGCAGGTCAATTTTATCAAACGGCATGCTGTAATGACGGTCCAGCAGGTTCGCCACTTCGGTCCGGAACTCCTCGAAGTTGGTTTCCGCGGGAACATCGCCGACTTCCGCCAGCACCTCCGCGGCGAGCTCAAACTGCTCGTTCGCCAGCGCGATCAGGAAACTGGTGAGCTCGGATCGCAGCGATTCCCCGAGGGTGCCGGTCAGTCCGAAATCAACCAGCTCGATACGATCATCCTCCATCACCAGGATGTTGCCCATGTGGGGGTCGGCGTGGAAGGAACCAAGCTGGAAAAACTGGAACAGGAAACACTCCAGTATCCTGCGGGCTATCTTCTTCTGTCGATCCTGGAGGGCGGGAGATTCTTCCAGCTCACTCAGGTAGATTCCATGCATGCGTTCCACCACGAGCACCTCTGGTGTGCAGTAATCCCAGTGGACCTCGGGCACCGCGATCTGTTCGTCATCCTTGAAGGCCTCGTAAAATTTATGTGTGGAGGCGGCCTCGGTGAGCATGTTGAGCTCACGCCGTATCCCCTGCCCGAACTCGTTGACCAGCATGGGCAGGCGCAGCGGTTTGAATTCCTCCACCTTATCCCCCTGTTCGGCCAGAAACTGCATGATCCCCAGATCGTCCTCGATGGTCTCTTCGATGTCCGGCCGCCGGATTTTCACCACCACCTCCGTGCCATCGGTGAGTTCGGCGGAATGCACCTGGGCGATGGAGCCGCTGGCAAGCGGTTCCTCGGAGAAGTCAACAAAAACCTCCTCAAGAGGCCTGCCAAGCTGTTCTCTGACGATATCGCGGGCTCGTTCGGACGGGAAGGGGGTCACGTCATGGCAGATCCGCTGGAGCTCCTCCACATACTCCGGTGGCAGAAGGTCCGGGCGGCTGGAGAGCATCTGGCCGAACTTGACGAAGGTCGGGCCCAGATCCTCAAGTATGTTGGCAAGGCGGACCGGGAGATCCGGTAGCTCCTTCTTCCGGGCGGAGGGAATACGGGCCCATGCCGGCAGGTGCTTCTGTATGCCGAGCCGGGCCACGAGGAAACCCACTCCGTGCCTGCCGCAGGTCTGTGCTATTCTGGCCACCCGGCGGGTGCGTCGCGGCGCATTCATGATCTGAGAGATTTTCACCTGCCGTGCCTCTGCCCTTTAGTGAGAGAGATGATGAGGCCAATTCACATGGTCAGATGATAGGTTTCCCCGGAGAATAAGTCAAGAGATATACGTTTTCTCACGGGCAGATCCGCCGGCGCAACAGGGGCCGGAAGAGGACCGAATTTGCCCCGGGCCCTGTGCGGAAACCCGGACCTGGATTCGGCCGGTTGTGTTTGCGTTTGCCTTTGCCCGCCTTTGACTGTTCTCATATCTGGCGCACTGACGACTCGTGAAATATGCGGGTTAGCTCTCCACGGGTAGTGCTGCTTCGGCGTCCGCGTCAGCCATCCCGCGATTGCGGGGTTGTTCTCGATCGCACGACCGAGCTGCGAGGCCGAGTCTGTCCTGGGGTTCGACGGTGCAGGACCAGTTTGGCACGAGCTGCGCGGGTGCAGATACCGTGCTGGCCGCTGCGTATCCTTATGGGGTGCCCTTCAGATAGGCCACCAACCTGCGGGCCTGGATGAGGAGGCTGTCGATTGTGGAGTACACCACCGGGACCACGATCATCGTCAGGAAGGTGCCGAGTATCATGCCGCTGGCTGCAACGATAGCCAGTGGACTGAGCCGTTCCAGGCCGACCGCCATTTCCAGTGCCAGGGGGGAAAGCCCCACCACCGTTGAGAAGGTTGTCATCAGGATGGGACGCAGGCGCAGGCGGATTGATTCCAGGATTGCCTCCCGCCGGCTCATTCCTGATTCGCGCGCCTCAACGATGAAATCAAGCAGCATGATGCTGTCGTTCACCTTCGTGCCCGCCAGGAAGATCATGCCCATCATGGCGGGCATACACATCGGTTTGTCGAAGATCAACAGGCCCCAGAATCCTCCCGCGATCGCCACCGGGATAATCGACATGATACTGATGGGATAGGAGAAGGAGTTAAACATCACGAGCAGAAGGAGATAGAGGAGTATTATTGCCACCACCAGTGCTCCCTGGAGCTTGTCCCTCACCTCATTCATGTCCTCCACCGTGCCGCCCAGCTCCATCT
>JBKHGK010000152.1:0-5033 GCA_046539705.1 Candidatus Brocadiia bacterium
CTTTGACTGTTCTCATATCTGGCGCACTGACGACTCGTGAAATATACGGGTTATTGAGGCTTTCTGATTTCAATATGGCTGAAGTTGGCCCGTGTTTCGTATCCGCCGATGCCTATGAGGGGCCCCTCCCGGCCGAAATCCAGGGGGTCGGGATCAGTATAGTCCAGCACGGATTGTCCATTCACCGTGAGTTGCAGAGTGCCGTCCCGGTAGTTGAGGGCGATACGGCTTTTGCGCGGGGAGTATGGGGAGTGTCCACCGGTATACTGTATCGGAAAATCGTCATCCTGGCGGATACGTTTCACTTCCTCCCCTTTGCGGTACACGATCATGTGAGATCTGTCGTCGGAGTTGAGTTCGACCAGATATCCGCTGTCGGAATCGCGTTCCGCACTCAGAGCCAACCTGATGTTGTCGTGGGGGTGATGGCGGTGTGTTGGCTTCTGGTCCCATCCGAACCATTCGGAGTTTTCCTCGAGGTTGAAGGCCACATGGACGTCCGGTCCCCATTGATGTTTGTTCCAGAGCATGCCGTCTGATTCCGGGGCGATCAGTGAGATCCAGCTTGAGGCGATCACACAGGCGAGGCCGCCCCGGTCCTTCCACCGTCCATCCTCGATGATCCAGAGCGATTTTTCGCTGTTTTTGCCCACGAGGGGAACATACTGCGTCTTGCGGCGCAGTTTATCGGCCTCATCCGATTCCCGTATTTCCTCGCGTTCGTCCTCCGTGAAATCGTGGTAATCGGAGGGATCGGGTATTCTGCTGTCCTGGAACTGATAGGGCCCTATGGTGTGGAAATCCCTGTTTGAGAGCGGAGTTCGGAAAGCAATTCTGCGGAGGGCCGCCTCCGGGCTGGCGGCCGCAAGCTGAAGATCGTTCGTGGTGGTTTCCGGCCGGGATTCATCCGTTCGGTATGTGATCACGCTGGGTGACTCAGCGTAAATGTCCAGGGAGGAATCGTGCAGTTCAGGAGGGCGGTACCATTCGGAGTCGTCCCGGACCGACCAGGGAATGTTGTATTCCCGTCCATTTTCAGCCTGCCACAGGATCTCTTCGAACTTTACATCGTCGAAGAATGCGGTGCCCTTCGCGACGAAAAGCCCGGGGTTGCCCGGTGTGGGTTCCAGGTCGTGGCGCTGGATTAACTCGTGTCCGTCGAGGAGAACCCGTATGGACCATCCCCACCTTTCCACCGTCAGGCGGTGCCACTGTTCCGGGCGCAGCCGGTTCTCGGGATCGATGGTGGAGGCAGCGGGATCTGCACTCAAAGCCACCTGTTTTCCCTCTTCCCCGATTGCGAGCTCAACTGTTTCTGAATGAGGCTCCCCCTTTTTTGTCCTCCGCATCCGCGGTGCTGGTGACCGCCAGGGTGCGGCTCCAGGGCACCGTCAGGTCCTCGATAAGTTCGCAGGATCCCGCAGTCCTGTCCGTCCGTTCAGCGGGGATCAGGACGCTGTTGTTCGGTAGATTGTCGGTGGAATGGCTCTCGATGACGGGGCTGCGGTTGTCCTCACCACAACCTGAGAACATGAGGGGCAAGAGGATCAGGGACAGCAGCGTCATCCACATTTTGCGGTGGTTGTGGGGAGTGGGCTTCGAGGGAATCATGGGGTGAATTTTTCTTTCAGGCTTTTGAGCAGAGAGCGCCGGGCTCTGGATGTGGCTCGCTCGGCTGCACGGCGGATGGCTTCGTCGCGATCCCCTGCATAAGCCTCTTTTCCGGTGACCGAAACTGTCAGAAGTGGTTGATCGGATGGCAGGTTCGGATCAATGACGGTGATCGTCATGGGTACGTGAACGAAATAGAGGGTGCCCTGGGAGGTTTCCTTTTCATCCACAATCTCCACTGAAGCTTCGCCGAACACGCCGAGTACAAACATATCCAGGTCGTCCGAGCGAACGTGGCTGCGGAGTGTTTCAGCGGCTTCAGTGCTGTCTTCACTGTTTTTGATTTCTTGAGGGAGTTGCCCCGAATCGACAAGTGCATAGCCGGCCTCCTCCAGCGTTTCCCGGATGTCCGCAGTGAGTTCATAGCCTTTTATTTCCGGCGGATCAAGATGGATCGCGAAACGAGTGTTGTCGGGCTGAGGGAGCATAAGCCGGAAGCTGGCGGATGGTATTTCGACGTCGGGCAGTTGAATAACGTCGGCAATCTGGGACAAGTTGAGGCGGCATTCGACAAGGGCATACGACAGGTCGGTTGACTCGGCTGCCTTCACTTTTGCATCGACCCGTCCGTCTTCATCGGCAACTGTCCGTTTTGTGATTTCTCCGGAGCCCTTTTTGAAATGCCACGTGACCGGCACTTCCGCAATTGGCTGGTTGTCATCCTGTGAAGTGACCCGGGCACTGAGGGTCAGAGAGGTGTCATCCCGTCCTGATAGCCAGTATTCGGATTCTCCGACTGGTTCAATTGTGAATTTCTGTGCGATCTCCTGCATTTCGCTCACGATATCCGGCAGGAGGGGTTGGTTCTCCAGCTCCAGTTTTTCGGGGCGATATTCGGCAGCCTGGGCCAGTAAAGAGTTGCGGATGTACTCGGTCCGTGCCTCGTAAGCCAGCATGAATTCTCTGGTTGCGGTGAGAAGATTTCGCGCCTTTGCGTGTTTCCGACCTGTCTCGATCGCTTCGGAACTCTGTTGCAGGTTTTTCTGGGCGCGATCACGGAAGGTCGTCACAAAATCCTTTCTGTCGGTCACCACGAGCACGTAGTAAGTGTTTGTGAGTGTATCAAACCAGTGACGTCGGAAGGTTACCTCGTTGATCTGATCGGCCGTCAGCCGGAGGGACTCCCCGGGCATCTCTTTGATTTCCTGCACAAGAGTCTCAGCATTTTCCTCCTTTATATTATCGACGAGGTTGTCCACCCGTCGGTTGATGGTTCGGAGGATGGACTTTTTGCCCGCCGTCCGGGCGTCTGATTCATCGGTTCCGATCCCGGTTGCGGCAATGTACTCCTCGCGCGGGAAGTCATCGGTCCGTCCCCGACTCAGCCAGTCCGGGACCTCTTCGCGTTCCATTGATTCCCGGGTGTGCCCATTATCGTTATTCTGGTCCCGTTCGGCCGTCCGCCCCATACGGTTTTTCAGTTCATCATCAAGGTGGTTTTCCAGTCCCGAGAGGGTTTCCTCCGGGGCCTCAACCAGTCCGGGGGAATCCTGGAGGAGCAGATCCGTTTTTTCCAGCAGAAGTTCGTTTATCTCGCGGATGGGGATGCGGTAAATGACGGAGATATTTCCCGTGGATGAATTCTGCCATGTGTCGTGTCGGGGGGAGCGCCGGAGCAGGGCGGCGGGGGTTTCGGCGCTGACGACTTCTGCTATTTCCTCGGCGTTTTTCCCGTCATCGTCTCCCGGGAGGTCTGATTTCTCAAAATATTCAGTCACGGTGTCGGAACAGTAGTTGCCCAGTCGTTCGGTGAGCTTTTCTCGTGCCTCTTCGTCGGCCTCCTGCAACCGACCCTCTTCGTCGGGGGCAGTGCGACCCACTCCGGTGGCAGAAATAAACCGTTCGGATTCTCTGGCCAGTTTGGGGCGGGCCACCCATTCCGGTTCTGATTCGGTGAACTCAGGCACGTACCGGCAGCCTGCCTGGAAGATAACGGTGGTGACCCATAGAGCTATGATCACAGAAAAACAGCTGTATAACCGGTGCTGTCGTGTATGGTCGTTCCGGTCTGGTTGATTCTGGGAAGTCATTGATACATCGGACATTGCATATCTCCTGGATTGATGTTTCCCTTATTCTATCAGATACAGGTGGCGTATTTTAATCCCCATTCTCCCGAACCGGAAAGAAAAACCATTATAAAAGAGCCGAAGCATAAAAACAGGACGAGTTTATCGCGATATTTTCGTGCACAGACTGCGGGGGGTTGCGTCGAGTGGGGCGCACCCTCAATAAGATCCTGCGGGGGTGATCGGCTGTTACTTGTCATGATCTGTTGCTCAAATGTTCTCGAAAGTAATCACCTTTTGAGGTCTGTGAAATATCGGGGTAAAAAGGTTTCTGGAGTTTGCAGCAGCCGCTAATTTGTGGTAGGTCTATTATCCATACGTGGCCCGGGAATGGCATCGGGGACATGTTTATTCTATTGGTTGAGATGGAGGGAAGCATGGGTGAGGAGATTGAGACCATTCTTGACGGCGTACGCCTTGACCGCATGAGCGGTACGCCTCTGGCGCATCAGGTTGCGGATCGTATCGGCCAGTTGATAGAAGAGGGCAGGATCGAGCCGGGGCAGAAGCTGCCCCCCACAGGAAAGCTGGCGGAGAGGGTTCAGGTGAGCAGGCAGGTCGCCCAGGATGCGATGGCCCTGCTCACCGAGCGGCATCGGGTTACCCGAAAACCGCGACTTGGGACGGTAGTGCTGGATCGGCCGGAAGGGCGCACTTGCGGTCTCTGGGGGGTGGTGGCGGATTGGCTGCCACTGCGGGCTAATTTTGCCTGGCTTGTTATGCAGGAGTTCGTGCAGCGAGGGGATACTCGGGGACTGTTGCACCGGGAATATGTCTCGGTCAGAAGTGAAAATCGCAACCCGGTTATGCCCCGGAGTCTGAAGGAGGACCTGCGTCGCAATCGAATTGACATGCTGTATCTGGCCGCGGTTCATCCATCGGCAGTGGCCCGCGAAATGCCCGATGTGGATGTTGACATGGAGCTTCTGGAGGGATTTGATAATAAAAAGAAAGCCGTTCGTCAGGCAATGAGATGGTTGGGGGATGCCGGATGTAGCAGTATCGGAGTGGGGGGGCATAGCATAGACCGGGAGAGGAAAGACGAATACAGGGAACTCGCCGCGTCCGCGGGGATGGAAATTCCGGATCGGTGGTTGGTTGATGAACTTGGAAGTTCATTTCAGGCCGGCAGTGAGCTTTTCCATGAACTGTATTCTCAGTATGAGGAGGGGCCCGACGGTGTGATTATACTGGATGATCTGGTGGCGCACGGCTTTACCGATGAAGGGGCGCGTCGGGATCGCGGCCCCGATCCCTCGCGCCTGGTCCTCCAGGAAAACAGGGGCTCCAGCC
>JBKHGK010000153.1:0-5030 GCA_046539705.1 Candidatus Brocadiia bacterium
TTTTTTTGTGTAGTTGTAGTTGAGTGCATACCTCAGAAATCCATCCGTCTGAACGTTCTGATGCCTGCCACCATGGGGATGATGCATGCGCAGAGCGAGAAGAATAGCTGGAGAGCCAGGCTGATGAACATTATACGCCGGAAAGAGGTTCCTGTCAGTCTGTCGACGGCATTCAGGTGAAGGGGGACCGATACGAGGGCCAGGGAGATCAGGATGAAGAAGATGCTTGAGAGCAGGTTAACGGTTCCACCAAAGCCACTCACGATTTCCGAGGGGTTATCCGAGCGCATGTTGGGGTAGACCGCTCCGAAGCCCACAGCGAGGCCATTGAGGCCGGCGCATGCTCCCGCCACCACAATGAGGTGGACGGCCAGCACCCATAGGTCCAGGCCCAGCATCAGATCGCTGAGGACGATCAGCCCGCCGCTTATGAGGAAGGACCCGCCGGCGGCGAAGAAGAATTTCCCCCATAATATAGTGCTTCGTTTGAGGGGCAGGAGCCCGAGAACCCAGATCCGGCGGCCCTCCAGGCTGAGCTGGGGGAATATGAAGCGGCTGGTGAGCGTCGAGAGGGTCAGAAGGGCAGCTCCGAGGTTCAGCAGTGAGACCAGACTGTGCCAGTAGGGAGCGAGGTTGGCTATTCCCAGTCGGGGGAGGTTGAGCACATACAGTCCCAGCAGGCCAAAGAAAAGTAACACCTGTGACCACTGTGCCGGATCGCGTCGGAAGCAGCGGATGTCCTTCAAAACGAGCAGGCGGAGCCTTTTCGGCAGAATTCGCAGGATACCCCACAGAAAGCGGTCAAGCCGGTTATCGATGTCGATCCGCCGCGACCCGGCGGCGTCCGAGTGAGCTCTGGCCCAGGCGCGGGGATAGAATGAACGGGCGAGCCGCAGAGTGACCATGCCGAGGAACAGCACGTTGGATAACAACAGGGAAAACAGAAAAAAGCTCTGATCCAGTTCCTCGCGGCCGGCCGCCAGTATGCCCTCGCTCACCCAGTAGCTCGGGAGTGCCCAGTGCTGGCAGAAGGCAATCCGGTCCATGATCTGCTGCAGCCCGGCCTCGGTGAGCAGTTGTCTCGGGCGCTGTCCCAGCAGGGTGAGGCCCCACGTAACCACCATTATCCCGATGGCCGTGCCGGTTATGGCGAGGACGTATTTTCGCCGTCGGGGCAGCAGGACGGGTAGAAAAAGTGCCGCGAGCGACCCCAATTCCATGGGCAGCCCCATAAAAACGACGGAGAATGCGGCGGCCATGAGGTAAAAATACCATGGCGCCGCGTTGATAATCCCGTAGCCGAGAATCATGGGGGCCACGAGCATAACCATGCCCCACAGGCTGAAAAGGATCGATTCCACCGTTTTGAAAGCGAATACGTTTTCCAGGTGCAGGGGCAGCGACATCAGGAAGTGCGCTTCGTCGTTTCGATAAAGAGAGGTGTAGCAGATGATCGCATTACTGAGCCCCATCATCACCAGAAGCGCGAGAAACAGGAAGGCAAACATGTAGTTGGTCAACGTGGCGCTGAGATCGCCGAACTGTTCAAGAAACAGGAAAACCTGATAAAACAGTCCCAGCATGAGGAACCAGAAGATCACGGCCGCACCGCCCACCACCAGCCGTCTCAGCCGGGACCCGCTCCAGAACTGCAGGAACGCCCGGATGACCAGGTGGATTTTCAGTCGCGCGAGTTTGAGTATCTCAGTCATGGTTTTTCCCGGCGGCGGGCAATGTTCAGTTATCGGTGGCAGGGGCTGCGCTTGATATTTCCCGGGTCAGCCGCAGGAAGGCATCTTCCAGATGACCGTCGGTCTCGGCCTGAGCGCGGATTTCCTCCAGATCGCCCAGTGCAATGATATTTCCCTCGTGTATGATGCCCACCCGGTCGGCGATGGATTCAGCCAGGGAGAGGGTGTGTGTGGACATAAAGATACATGCTCCACTTTCGGCAAGATCGGTGAAAGCGCGTTTCATGGTGTTGGCTCCCCTCGGGTCGAGACCCACGAGCGGCTCATCCACGATCAGGACCCGGGGGTCATGGAGCAGAGCGGCTGATATGACCACCCGTTGTTTCATTCCATGGGAATAGGTTTCACCGAGCTCGTCGAGGAAGGATTCCAGCCCGAAGGTTTCGGTCAGCTCCGCGATCCTGTGCCGCATTCTGTCCCGTGGGATCTCATACATCTGCCCAACGAAGTGGAGAAACTCCCGCCCGGTGAGTTTGTCGTAGAGGTATGGCTGATCCGGGACGTAGCTGAGTATTTGTTTCGCTGATATATAGTCCTCCTGGACATCATGCCCGAACAGCCTGATACGACCCGAGGTGGGGCGGAGCAGTCCGGCCAGCATTTTGATGGTAGTCGTTTTGCCGGCGCCGTTCGGGCCGATGAACGCAAAAAATTCTCCTGGCGGTATCTGCAGGTTCAAGTTTTTCACGGCGATGGTGTTGCCGAATCTGCGGGTCAGTTCCTCAATGTGTATCATGGTCGTCCTCCCTCAGGGCCGCTCTACATGCGTCGAATACCAGCTCCGGTTTCAGATCCACCATGCACCGATGATGTCCCAGGGGGCATTCTTTTTCCTGGCAGGGGCCGCATTCAACGTCCATTGTGACTACATGATCGTTTGGCCTGTTGCTGGTGGAGTAATCCGGATGGGTGGGGCCCATGATGCAGACCGTTGGCGTGTCCAGTGCGACTCCATAGTGGCGTGGCCCCGAGTCGGTGGTGATCAGCAGTCGGCTCATATCCAGCAGAGGTTTCAAAAGATGCAGATCGATGCCACATCGGGAGAGGTCGTGGATCTTAACCGGGCTTTTGTCCTGCACAAGTCGGATAAAACTGTGCGCTGCAGGTGCGCCGATGCAGGCGATCTGTGCCCCGTATGATTCGTTGAGCATGTCGGCCAGCCCGGCGAAATATTCGGACGGCCAAAATTTTGAAGGGCCGTATCCGGCCGTGCAGTGGAGCACAAAAAGGGGTTTATCCGGATCAAGTCCCTCATTCCGCAGGATAGTTTTCACCTCTGCCCTGTCGTGATCAGCGTAAAACAGCCGAGTCTCTCTGTTACTCACCGTGAGCCCCACATGTTCGGCGAGGCCGAGATAGTAATCAACCATGTAGACCGGTCGGAACGATCCATCCGGATGCTGGGGACGCTCCACGGGCAGGGACAGCAGCGGGCCGCGCATATCGCGCCGATACCCTATTCGCCACCGGACCCCGCCAGCCCACATCATCAGTGCGGAACTGAAGCTGTTGGGCAGGATAAAACCAAGTTCCCCCGGATGTGCTCGGAGATGGGTCACGCACCTCATGAATTCTCTCATTTGATCCAGGCCCCATCCGCCGTCCCTGCTGTAAGGGAGCTGATGATCAAGGGCGGGGCATCCCCTCAGGACCGGCCGGACCGAGACGGGCGTAATGGTCCTGAGGTCCGCATCGGGAAAGTTATTCGCCAGACACTGGAGCAGCGGCATGGACATCACGGCATCGCCGACCCAGTTTGGTATGCGGACCCAGATTCTCATGTCGTGTCCCGGCGGAAGGTTTCCGGTGGGGGAGTTATCACTGTTCAGTCCCGTCCCTGCAATTCCCGGGCGTATTCACGCACCCTCTCCGCCTCCTCCTCGGCCTCTCTGGCATCTTCCATGAAAGAGTCCTCCATATTTTTCTGTTGGGACAGCTCCCCCTCGAGCCGTTTGAGGCGGGTCCTGTAGTCGTCGATATTGGCCTGCAGTGCATCTCTTTCGTCGGTGTATTTGGTCAGGAGGCTCTCGAGCTGTCTGGCTTCCTGGGGGGTGGCCTGTCTTTTTTCCTCTCTCAGTTCCTCTATCCGTTTTTCGGCATCCTCCTTCCGCCCGGTGTGGATGTCTATGCGTCTTCTGGCGAATTTGGCATGTTTGCGGGTGTTCTTGATCAGGATCTCGTATTCCCGGGCGCGCCGTCTGTGACCAGCCGCCTGCGCCTCGAGGGTCTCGGCGCGGTCATATAGCCTGTCGGGATCCTGTGTGTCGGATATTAAGCTGCAGCCGGAGAGCGTAACAATTGCAGCCAGCATGATTGCAAGCACAGATGTACGCGGAGATCGTTTCATCATGGACTCCCTGAATGTTGTGGTTTGGGGACAGTAAATTGCGGCAGTGGTATTCTCCCCATATCATAGTGGGCCGATGGTTGTTGAGCAACCTTTTCCGGAACCAAAACACCAGTTGAGCAGCAGGGAGGATAATCATGGTAACAGTAGCAGTTAACGGCGCGGCGGGAAGAATGGGACAACGTATTGTCGCGATGGTTGTGGCGGATGAGCGTTGCGAGCTCGTATCGGCCATAGAATCCGCTGAGAACCCACATCTGGGGGAGGATGCAGGCGAGGTTGCCGGCGTATCGGCAACGGGGGTGACCATCGATACCGGTTCTGGAGGCGAATCCGATGTGCTCATCGATTTTTCGGCTCCCGATGCGTGTATGAAGCGAGCGGAGGAGTGTGTGAAGTCCGACACGGCCCTTGTGGTGGGGACCACGGGGTTTGCGGAGGCGCAGGAGGAACGGCTCGTCTCAGAGATCGCCGATTCCATACCGGTGCTTGTGGCCCCGAACATGGGGCTGGGGGTGAATTTGCTCTTCCGACTGGCCGGAGAAGTTGCGTCGGCGTTGGGTACTGATTACGACGTGGAGATCGTGGAGGCGCATCACAGGCGGAAAAAGGATGCGCCCAGCGGAACCGCGGGGAAACTGGCCGAAAATGTGTGTGAGGCGCTGGATCTGGATTTCCGGGATACGGTGATCAATGGACGTGATGGTTTTACAGGCGAACGATCCAGCGCGGAAATTGGCGTCCACGCGGTCCGCGGTGGCAGTATAGTGGGCGAACATACAGTGATTTATGCCGGAGAGGGGGAGCGGATTGAGCTCACACACCGTGCGGAAAGCAGGGACGTATTCGCCCAGGGGGCCGTCCGAGCCGCGCTGTTCCTCCATGACAAAGCCCCCGGTCTGTATGATATGGGTGATGTGCTTTTCTGAGGG